>NZ_JACJFK010000070.1:0-2642 GCF_014164535.1 Pseudoalteromonas sp. SG41-2
AAAATAAACTGGCAAGACTTAGGCAAACAAGCCGCCAGTGAAGTCAAAGCAATTATTAAAAGCTTTAGAGATACCTTGCAAGATATTTCAACTAGCTGGAAATACGACCTCCTACTGCCAGACTCGGCCATTGACGGCATGCAAGCCATGGTCAAACAGCTTGATGAAGTCACCCCAAAAATAGACCAAGGCGTAAGAAACGCCGCAAATGAAATTGGCAATCGCGTAAACAAAGCCCTCGATGAGTTTGAGCCACCGGCAAGTACAGGTGTAGTGGGCAAACCGAAGAAAACCGTTGCCAATGAGCTTGAGCCGCCGAAAGGGAATGATTTAAAGGGGGCTAAAGGTGAGTTTATTGGTTCATACAAAGGGAAAAATTTAGTCCTCAAAAATGTAGAATTTAAAAAGATTGATTACTTAAAGCGTGATCGAGCTGAGTACAAAGCTTTGCGAAGTAAGTTTGATAATGGTGTTCGCAAAAAATTTCTTGAAGAATTATCTGATAATAAAGATATATTATCCCAATTAGATAAACTTGGTGTTTCTTCAAGTGATATAGCAAAATTAAAGGCAGGACGTGTACCAAATGGCTGGCAAGTTCACCATAAACTTCCTTTAGATGATGGTGGAACAAATGACTTTAGCAACTTAGTACTCATCAGAAATAGCCCAGAGCACTCAGCTTTCACGACTTTTCAAAAAAGAGCTACTAATGGGCTAGAAATTGGTGATGTAAAATCAACAGAGTGGCCATTTCCAAAAGGGAATGTATATCCGAGGTAACTATGAAAAATGTAAATGAATTAATTAATTACCTGATAGAGAAAAACTCAGAAGAGCAAACTCACTTTGGCGAAGGTTTTTTTCTAACGCCTATCAGTTTGGATGAGGTAAAGGCTTTTAGTGCGTATTTCACCAAAGCCTTCAAGTTTCAACCTCCAAGTGAATTTTTAGATCTATTAAAAATATCAAATGGCTTTTCTATAAATGGATTAAATCTCTATAGTGCTAAAGAACAAAATGAACCATATTACTTAGCTGGAATTATTGAAGCCAATCAAGAATTTCATGTAGAAGAATCTTTACGTAATTTCGTCGCTTTTTGTGATGAAAGCAGCTCAAGGGTGGTTTATCACTTAGAGGTAAATCAATTTCAGATTGTAGACTCTTTCACGTGGGAAGAGCTAGAAAGTTTCCCGACTTTAACTTTGGCGATAAGCTCTTTACTTAAAACAGCAAATATTTTTGAATAAATCAAACAACGCTAAGGACAGCATATGCAACCAAATATTAAAAACATCTCGCATCACCTAGGTCAGTACCTTTATCAGCAAATAAAAGAGCCGTGGCTTGAAGCACAACTTATTTTAAACTGCGAAGATGAAAGCGAGCTTGAATGCAAAGATCATTATCAAACTGCTGCTGATACAAGCGAACAGCCGATTACCGTGACAGACGAGATAGTCGATTTATTCAACACCCTATTTGTGAATGCCACTAAACACCAACCAGAAAACTGGACGCGCGCCATTTTTACCATTAATCGCCAAGGCCAATTTAATCTCAATTTTGAGCGTGAAAATACCGTTCATGAAGTAATCACAGCGCAGTAAATGTACTCATTGATAACTTGAATTCAAGTAAAAATAACCCCGCTTTTTAACAACATGGATGTTGTAAGGCTGAGCGCTAGAATCGTTTAAGATTAGTGTTTAGCCATACATTTTTGCGTGCCTGCACAACACATCCACAGACACCATTTAGCTGTTAGTTATGCACTCTCATTCCGCTCGCTTCAACATGGTAACGACCATTGCAACGGCTCTTTAGGTCCGCAGTGGGCCAAAGCAGAGCTATAGGAAGTAAAAAAGGGGATAAAACACGCGTGCAATTAATGGATGAGCAAATAGAAAAAGCATTTAAAAAACATGGGCCAAATGCTAAGTTAAACATTCAACTTGAGCGCTGCCCGTTAAACAAAAAGTAGAGAGCCCATGATAGAAACGAATGATGACGCCTTAGATTATTTTCTAAGCAAATTTAGGCAACCAACAACAACTGTACCTGCGACTACCGGTGATATAGAAGCGTATCGAGGGAAACTGCCTGACCAGCTACTTGAATACTGGCAAATACTCGGTTTTAGCGGCTTTGCCGATGGTTTATTTTGGCTGACAAATCCAGCGGATTATCAAGACATTCTTGACCGGTTTTTAGAAGACACCCCGTTTGAGCAAGATGATATTTATTATGTTATAGCGCGTAATGCCTGGGGGAAGCTTCAGGTCTACGGCGAGAAAACAGGTGTATCACTTAAAATCAGCCCGCACCTTAACTGGATAACGACAAGCGAAGGAAGTGAGCAAGATATTAAAGCTGGTAAAACTGAGCGGACAATAAAAAATTTTATAGCATTTCAAAGCCCTGAGCGACTTGATATTAAAAACAACCAAAGGAAACCACTTTTCCCTGCGGCATTAAAAAAACATGGCCCACTCAATGCTGATGAAGTGTACAGCTTTGCGCCATTTTTATTTATGGGTGGCGAGAAAAAAATCAAGAATATTGAAAAGTGCGATATTTTTGCCCATTTGAATTTAATTGCCGACATGGGTGATATGGAAATTATTGATATGGCTTCT
>NZ_JACJFK010000071.1:0-2383 GCF_014164535.1 Pseudoalteromonas sp. SG41-2
ATCGATGGAAGCCGCTATTGCAGTCTTCCGGCCCTTTACCCAACGAAAGTAGGCAAAGGTGACCCTGTTCAGTATTTACGTAAAATAAACTGGCAAGACTTAGGCAAACAAGCCGCCAGTGAAGTAAAAGCAATTATTAAAAGCTTTAGAGATACCTTGCAAGATATTTCAACCAGCTGGAAATACGACCTCCTACTGCCAGACTCAGCCATTGACGGCATGCAAGCCATGGTCAAACAGCTTGATGAAGTCACCCCAAAAATTGACCAAGGCGTTAAAACCGCCGCAAACGATATCGGCAATCGCGTAAATAAAGCCCTCGATGAGTTTGAGCCACCGGCAAGTACAGGTGTAGTGGGTAAACCGAAGAAAACCGTTGCCAATGAGCTTAAGCCGCCGAAAGGGAATGATTTAAAAGGGGCTGCAGCGCTTAAGCGAGTCAGAAACCCAGCCCTTGATGCCCATTATAAAAACTTAGCTGCTTATGAAACGGCTTATAAGAACAAACTAGATGACGCTATTAAAAATGGTGACTCAAGCCATCGCATTGGTGCATTTAAAGCAAAACTTACCGAAGTTAAAGGTGAACGAGCAGCAAGTGCCTATATGGCAAAACACTTTTCTAAACCGCCTCCTCCTGCAAAAATGGAGCTTGGCTTTGGCCCGGGTCCTGGTGTCGACCAAATTTGGACAAAGCGTGATAAAAATGGCAACGTGCTAGAATACTTTATCGTTGAAGCTAAGGGACCTGGTGCTAAGCTTGGCAAAACAAGTAAAGGGTTCACACAAATGGATGATGATTGGATTAAAATGAACCTCAAACGCATGAAAAACTCGAAAAAGTACCCTGAGCGTAATCAACTAGGGCAAAATTTACTTGAAGCAGATGATTTAGATATACCAGTAAACAAACTAGTGATAGAAGCTGTTGAAGAAAGTGGCAATGTAGTTGACGCAAAATTACAACCTTTACCTTAGAGAATTAAGAATGTTAAAGCTAAATAAACTTACCGCAGAAGATGTTGAATATGACATCACGCGTGCAAATACTCACTTGCCAGCGTGGTTAGAAAGGTTTAAAGACACCAGTAGGACGCTCGAACAGTACAAAAAAAGCGTTTTCAAAATTTCTGACTTTTATTTAATGTTAGCGTATGGTAATTACGCACTCGAAAACGTCTCAGAAGTGAAGCCCAATTTAAAAAAAGCCGCGCCCTATGCGTTTTTATGCGGCTTCGACCCTGAGTTACAGACCCGTAAAAGCGATTACTCCATTCAAAAAGAGTTAAACATCTGTTTGTTGTTTGGTGAGCCTGAATTGCTAGAACAAATAAAAGCGCTTGACTGGTCACTATCAGAAGATGATATTGTACATCCTGCTATTTACCAATATGATCACTTATTAATGCAAATAGCCACTGGCAGCCCTCTTACCCCGCAGGCCATTAACACCGCACAACAAGATGCTCAAAAAGCCAAAAATAAAGATGTATTGCAATTTTTCGCCCCTTTAATTGAAGCTATATCAGCATTAATTTCTGGTGACCAACCGCTCTGGCAAGCCAGTATTGATAAAGCAATCAAATGGCACTCTGATGAATGTAAATTTGGTGATTACAAAGATATGGAAGAAGGCTTTATCTGTTTAAATGCCCTTACTATGGCAAAGTTAGGCAAAGACATGCATGGTTGGCAATGCCACACCGACTCATTATATTTACCTTTATTTTTAATTGATTAGTTTCGATAATCACACAACACGAGCCTATTATCTATGAGCAGCTTAATTCACTTATCACTTATTGACGAAGATAGATACCCTACTTCGCTTAGCGGTGATGATGAAAGTAAATACCAACAATTGCTTGCAATTACTGAAGAAGAAGCCATTCATTGGCAGTCAATCGAAATAAACCTGCGCGGCTTTGAACCCGCACTGCAACTATGGGATGCTATCGCAGGTAATAGTCGGTTATTATTGATTGCTAGCTTCAATTTTTTCCCCCATAAGCTGCTTCCACCTGACGCTGACATTAGCGGCACTTTCGGCTTTTTCCCAGCCGATATGGTGAAAGATTTATATGACATAATGCAACAAGAATATAGCTTCGATATTGATAGCTTAGAGGGGCAGAACATAATCGCTGAAATTGAAAAGGATGGAGTTGATGAAGTAAACCCCGAAGCCTATGACCTCGTTCGAGACAAGTACTTTGTAACCTTTAGAGATGCGGCTGAGCAAGGTAAATCAATCGTCGTACTCATTGAGCAATAATTAACTATATAGAAAGCGCTAAGGACAGCACATGCAACCAGACATTAAACACATCCCCCAACAACTTGGGCAATACTTGTACCAGCAAATAAATGAGCCGTGGCTTGA
>NZ_JACJFK010000072.1:0-2241 GCF_014164535.1 Pseudoalteromonas sp. SG41-2
TTGTTTAACTACAAATCAATCATTAAAAATGAAGTGAATTTTTGCCACAACGTTTTGCCAAATTTAATCTCGCTTTCAGCTTTTATATTATCCGCATATTTCCATGGGAATTTAAATATATCCGGCGGTGTTAGCTTTCTGATAGGTTTACCCGTCAATAAGTTATTGAGCTGTTCTTCATCATTAAATTCTTTTCTAAGTTCATCATCCGCTTTAGACATTTCTTTTAAAAATGACTTATCAACCCGATACCAAAAGTACTTAGGGCGGCCATTCGCTTTATCAAATTCAGCGGTGGTTTTATCAAACTCACGGTAATATTCAAATTGCGGAATATCAGCTAAAGGTTGAGTAACATCCATAAAGTTTTGTAATAATTCCCAATGTACAAATGCAGAGCTAATTAAATTAGCACCTGTCCACGCATAAAAAACGTCTTTTTTAAAATGTAATAGTGTAAATCCCCTAAATGGAAAGCCGCTTTGAGGGTTGTTCTGGACTTTATAGTGAGCATTAAACTCTTCAAATGGAAGTTTATTAATTACTTCGGTACTGTCATTTTGAGATAGCCAGACAAGGCCCGTAGTTCTCTCAAAATTCATTCTTGAATGCATAACTATTTTTCTTATTAACGTCCAGATAGTTAAGTTAAATAATTTAGATCCTCCCCATATAAATAAAAGTACAATTAATACATCTTTTGCCTCTTCTGGATCTCCAAATAGAAATAAAAAAAGAGGTAAACAAAATATAAAAAGTAGAAGAGTTAAATGCGCACAAAACCAAAAAAATAATAGTACGTCAATTACTTTTTTTCCTAATGTAGATAGACTTAAAATATGCGGATCACTACCAAGAACATTTCTATAATGTTCAGCTTTACCTGATAAATTATATTTATAATCGGAGTTTTGAGAACTGTCAAAACAGTGTCCAAAAACATTTCCTCTTGGGTATATTGCTTGCTTACTTTGATAACGGCAATACATAGAGTCACGCTCATCAGTCGCTATTTCATCTCTAAATTTTGCATATTGCTTACCTCTATAAGCGGTTTCAGCATACTGCTCATGCATATTCTATTTCCTTTATTATCCATGCTTTATCTGGTTGCTCACCTTTATCCCAGTTATTACGCTCATCAATATCCACATAGGGCAAGGTCACATTTTTATCTAGGCGGTACTGTACTTTTACTTTCCAATCAACTTCGAAATGTTTCGGCCACATAGATAAAGCTGGGATAGCATAGACCTAAATTAACTAACGTTGTTAAGCTGAAAAATAAAGTCATCAATTTGCTGGTTATTTTTAGCAATAATAAACTTACCCTTATCGTACATCCTTAGTTCATAACAATTTAAGTCTAGTTTTTCTCCTTTATAAATCACCTCAACATTATTCATAAAGTACACTTTCCAATACGACTTATTGATAGTAACTAACTGTGTGCAACCATAAGTCAATAAAAAGCCAACCGTCGCAATTGGGCCTGAGTATAGTTGCCAAAATTGAGTCAACGACATATCTCCTTGAATATAGAGATAATCAGGCCCTGTTAGTGACGTAAAAATTGCAGATAGTGTCAATAATGCAAAAGCAGCTGCTATGACAGTCCATATAGCCACATTCAAACTGGCGTTGAAGTGTGTCTTATAATTAGCCGTAAAGTTTACAACCGTGAATTTGCTTGGGATACTTTTGATTGTTGCGTTCATTTTTTCGTCCTTGTTCATGATTTCCCTCTTAATAATATTAAAATAGGGTATTTACGGCATACCGCAGGTTAGTTGCATAAATAACCGTTTGGCTTTGTATTCCGATTTAACGTTTCTTTTCTTTCAGGTTCAGAGATCAAGCGTTGCCTGTAATCAGGTATAAAATACTCACCACTTCACCAAGGGTTTCTCGTGGTATTTGGGTCGGCAAATTACAGCTAGAAAAGCGGCGTCACCTGATGCTTTATCAGGAAAAATAACAATACCGCTATCTACATAAGCTGCAAACTAAACCTAAAACAATTAAATGCATCACTTTAGGTTCAATTTTTTAAATTTTTAAAGAGCGATTTAGCTTTTAATTACCACACTTCCTGACGGTTAACTTGGCAATCTGTTGGGTCTAAATAGGGTTTTAACTCCTCAGGAAATCCGTGTTTTTCTGTTATATCTTTATCTATTTTGAAGTAGTGCTCTATTGATTGATATAAGTGTGTCCCAAGCGGGATTGATGTATCCATAA
>NZ_JACJFK010000073.1:0-2226 GCF_014164535.1 Pseudoalteromonas sp. SG41-2
ATCGTAACTATCAGCAAACGCGACTATGTATTGGCAATCCCTTTTACCATGTTTAGGGTATTTTTTAGGGATTAAACTTGTAACAGGCATGCCTCTTCCCAAACTAAAGCCTAACGAGCCTCGATACATCTCAACTTCTTCAAATGGTATAACGAGTTCAGGGTTGCCACCAAACGCAGGGAAATTTACATTGCCGGTTTTTCGGTCAAAAACAACGGAGGTGGCTCTTGGGATTCTTGCTTTACGATAGTAAATAAAAGCAATTATTAATAATAAAACTTGCCCTAGGATAAACAAAGGGTGTAAAAAATGAGCACCTAAAAACTGCTCCATACTGGCAGCTTTAAATAAAGTCGTAATTTGCATAAAAATTGAAACACCAAAAAAAACTAATGCCGTAAAAACGGTAGAAGTTTGGAAGATATCCCTCATACTTGATATTAATAATACGCCGTAATAACGACCATCAGTTGAATATATATCGTTTACTCCTAATAGGTTGTCATAATTGACGTCTACTTTTCGGTAGTGCTTTCCCATGTCAGTTGGTTTTTTAGGGGGGCGTAATTCTGATATTTGCTCGGTGTTTATCATATTGTTACTCAAGTCCTAATTCTTCTTTTAGCGCATAATTCCACGAGAAATTTAAGATGTCACTCACCTTAACTATTCAAACTGAATGTCGTTTTTATTGTTCAATTTGCGCGGCGTAAAGCCGCGCCTACGCAAATTTAAACAGCTGTGTTGCATCCTGTAGGCGGGAGCTTACCTCGCGCATGGTTTATTTTTATTCTTTATTCTACTTCATCACCAAAAACGCGTATTTAAAGGGGGGTGTCTTATTAATTGCGCCTTCTAATTTCCAACGTGGCGATAAACCTAGGCAGCACTTACACCACCTAGGTTTGAATTCCTTTTCTGATTGTTAAAGAGCGGTTGGCTTGTAAACCTGTTTTTATTTAACCTGAATCACAAAAGTAAAATATTGAGCTCGTACGCACGTTTTATATTTTTCTCTAGCAATACGGGGTCATCACTAAATGGCGCAATAACATAATTAACTTCATCCCTCGGGTATTCTTCTGTTGCATCACGATTTTCGTGATAAACATACTTATAGTTATTTTTTATGACAGGATCGAGCGGATACTTATCCATATAGGGACCAATTTTATCACCTCTCCATGTAACACTATTTCCCTTATTTAAATGGTGTTGAACAGACTGTAACAACCCAAAAGGGATTGGTTTATTTTTATCCATAAACTCCGTTAATAATGTCCACGATTGACAAGCCCCATCGTAGCTATCAGCAAACGCGACTATGTATTGGCAATCCCTTTTACCATGCTTAGGGTATTTTTTAGGGATTAAACTTGTAACAGGCATGCCTCTTCCCAAACTAAAGCCTAACGAGCCTCGATACATTTCAACTTCTTCAAATGGTATAACTAGTTCTGGGTTGCCACCAAACGCAGGGAAATTTACATTGCCGGTTTTTCGATCAAACACGACTAATTTACCTCGAGGGATCCTCGCTTTACGGTGATAAACAAAAGCAATAATTAATAACAAGACTTGCCCTAGGATAAACAAAGGGTGTAAAAAATGTGCACCTAAAAACTGCTCCATACTGGCAGCTTTAAATAAAGTCGTAATTTGCATAAAAATTGAAACACCAAAAAAAACTAATGCCGTAAAAACGGTAGCAGTTTGGAAGATATCCCTCATACTTGATATTAATAATACGCCGTAATAACGACCATCAGTTGAATATATATCGTTTACTCCTAACAAGTTGTCATAATTGACTTCCACTTTTCGGTAGTGCTTTCCCATGTCAGTTGGTTTTTTAGGGGGGCGTAATTCAGATACTTGCTCGGTGTTTATCATATTGTTACTCAAGTCCTAATTCTTCTTTTAGCGCATAATTCCATAGTGATAAATTCACTTCGGTTGTGAGCCATTTATTTGGTTTTTCAAGCTCGCCGTACTCATCGCGTTTTGATACTGGTAATATAAATTTATTATCCTCAAAAGCATCGCTTACTGACGCCCCATTACCTTTTGGATACGTTTTCACTCGTAGTCTAAATGTAACTCTGGTTGTGTTGAGCGCTTTAAATATGGCGGCGCAGTTATGCTGATTTACATCGAGCCGTATAACCTGCCCACTTGATAAATCAGTCACTAAAAAATTAAGATGGGTGTCATTGTTATTCCTTA
>NZ_JACJFK010000074.1:0-2202 GCF_014164535.1 Pseudoalteromonas sp. SG41-2
AATCATCTGCAATATCTTCTAGACGAACATCATCACATTGAGATAATGCTTTTTCAACCGCTTGAACTTTAAATTCTTGTGTAAATCGACGTCTCATTTTTATCTGCCTCTATTAAAAGTTAGAGACGACAACTATCCTGACACAGGGGGATAACGAGCCTGTAGAATAACTCGTTTTTAATTTATTTTTATTGATGCATTAACCATAGCCGAGTTCCTATTTTGATTCAATCGACAACTGACTTTCGCGTAAAATATAAAAAAAGACTTGGTGTTGTTTTAATTGGCGTTTTGCAGGTGTTTAAGTGGCTTACTTGGTGAGGTAGCAGCTTATCTCTATTAATGTAGTGTGTTTTACACGTGCGAATTAGCTTTTACTTCTCTTTCTGTGCTCTTTGTGCAAAAGATCTTTAATTGAATTATTCACAAAGAGATTAAGAGGCGCTGCGCTTTAGAGGGCTATAAGCAAATCCTATGCTAATAACGTAAGGATTGCACAGCGATCCCTTATGTATTTGCCGTAAGCTACTTGCTTAACGGCCACATCGACAGATGAAGTAAACGAATTTGTTTATTGATTTAGAATTGACCGTCACTGTATAAAAGCGGTCAAAGAAAATACTAGTGCCTATTGACAGAGTTAAGGCTCATATTTGTTAGGCTTTTGTTGGCACTGATAAGCCTAGCGCATTCATTAAATCATGCTTACTTTGCTCTAAAGTTTTACCTGCTGTATCTACAACAACTCTTTCAGTCATCCATTGATAGTATTCACGTTCATAAACACTCTCCCATGTTGGAAGTTGTAAGTCAGGTATATCAGAAACTCTAGTTTCTATTCGTTGTTTATGCTCGTGCAGGTCAGAGCAGATAACTTCAATTTCAATAAATTGAGCACTTGACCTAGTTGCAGTATTTCTCCACAACTCCCGTGACTCATTTACTGGATTTGTAGAATCAGCAACAACTGATTGTCCAAGCTTTAAATTATCCGACGCTACCGATGAGGCAATCTTATATCCCTCATCGTAAATCTGATTAATACCATGGCTTTTTAAGGTTTGTTCAATCGTATCAACACGCAAATAAACAGCACCGATAGTCTCTGACAAATATTTAGATAGCTCAGACTTGCCAGTACCTGGCAAGCCGCCAAAAATATATAGCAATTTAATTTTCCCTCAGAGATCGAATAAAAAGCCTAACGAGGCTGTAGAATTACTCGTTTTTAATTTATTTTAATTGATGCATTAACCATAGCCCAGTTGCTATTTTGATTCAATCGACAACTGGCTTTCACGTAAAATATAAAAGACGATTTGCTGTTGTTTTAATTGGCGTTTTGGAAGGTCTGACAAGTGTTTGAGTGGCTTATTAAGAGATAAGGGCTTCCCCTAATTAGTGCATCGTGTTTTGCAGCTTTTCTATATTATGAACTAAGCAATGCAGTTGCCGCAGAATGAAGTAAAGGTATTCACTTTCGTTTGACCGCTTAAAATCAACTTAGTCATGTATTTATTGACTGAAACACCCCGTTTAAATTCATACAAAACAGTTGACCATTAAAGTTACGATTGTTTATTTAAGCAGCTACATTTTACGAACGCAATTAATAAAGCTTTCAAACGAACCTGCCAGAAATTCAATATTATCAAAAGTTACTTCCTCACCGTAGTCGACCTCACCATCTTTATTCCAAAAGTACATATTACCAAAGTGAGGTTTTTGTATACCTATACAAATTTGATTCCCAATACCATCATCGGCTATTGGACAAAGAGTCTCGGGAATTGTGTGACTATGAGAACCCCAAGCACACAACAGATCTATACGAGTATCCGACTTACTGACTCCGTAAAAACAATTTATTAAAATCTGGTATTCAGGATCATTCACGCACACATAAGCACTTTCAACTTCAGGGCCACCGCCATTTTGAGCTAATAAAAATTCAATGTATGAATCTGGAAATTGAAGTTCTACTTCTGAGAAGACTATTTCTAGTTGCTCCCTAGTGACCGCAGGATAACTCTTTACTAGTTTTATCATTAGGAGCTTTCAAACCTTTTCAGCACATTGCGTATTCTCATGACTTTGATCACCGATTCTCATCAGCTTTGATCACTTGATTTATCATTTTGTAGAGCCGTTTTTAAATTAGCTTAACTGATCATCATCAGTCAATTTATTTAACTGTTTTCG
>NZ_JACJFK010000075.1:0-1808 GCF_014164535.1 Pseudoalteromonas sp. SG41-2
GGTTCGTTTTTTTGGCTATCCCATTGTGGCGGTGGAATAATATAATCAGGTATAAAAATATTTACCATTTCACCGAGGGTTTTCTCGCGGTATTTTGGCCTGGCAATCTCAGCTAAAAAGGCGGCATCACCACTGGCTTTATCTTCAAAAATAGCGATACCGTTGGCTTTACCAAGCGCGCCATTACTGCGAGCACTATTGTTAAGCCCTAACAATGTCGGGTTATTATGTCGCCATGTTAGCCACCAACGTGACGATAAACCTAGGCAGCATATACCACCTAGGTTTGAATTCCTTTTCTGATTGTTAAAGAGCGTTTGGCCTGTAAATCTATTTTTAAATAACTTTAATCACAAAAGTAAAATATTGAGCTCGTACGCACGCTTTATGTTTTCCTCTAGCAATACGGGGTCATCACTAAAGGGAGCAATAACATAATTAACCTCATCCCTCGGGTATTCTTTTTCGCCATCAATATCAGTATGAAAAACATATTTATAGTTATTTTTTATGTCGGGATCGAGGGGGTAATTTTCCATATAGGGGCCAATTTTATCGCCCTTCCAAACTGTGCTGCACCCTTTATCTAGATAGTATTGAACTGAAGGTAACATTGCGTAAGGGATAGGTTTATTTTTATCCATATATTCATTTAATAACGTCCATAAATTACAGGCTTGATCGTAACTATCAGCGAACGCGACTATGTATTGGCAATCCCTTTTACCATGTTTAGGGTATTTTTTAGGGATTAAACTTGTAACAGGCATGCCTCTTCCTAAGCTAAAACCTAACGAGCCTCGGTACATCTCAACTTCTTCAAAAGGGATCACAAGTTCTGGGTTGCCACCAAACGCAGGGAAATTCACATTGCCGGTCTTTCGGTCAAAAACGACAGAGGTTGCTCTGGGGGTTTTTGCTTTACGATGGTAAATAAAAGCAATTATTAATAATAAAACTTGCCCTAGAATAAACAAAGGGTAAAAAAGCAGTGAGTCTAATAGGTGCTGTAAACTTTTTGCTTTAAATAACCCAATTACTTGCATTACTGTTAAGATTCCGAAAAATGTTAACATCAATGCTACAGTAGCTTTTTGGAAGATACCCTTCATACTTGATATTAACAATAGGCCATAATAACGGCCATCAGCGCCAACCTCATCTTTTTCTCCTAACAGGTTGTCATAATTGATTTCCACTTTTCGGTAATACTTCCCCATATCAGTTGGTTTTTTAGGGGGGCGTAATTCAGATACTTGCTCGGTGTTTATCATATTGTTACTCAAGTCCTAATTCTTCTTTTAGCGCATAATTTAACAGTGATAAATTCACTTCGGTTGTGAGCCATTTATCTGGCTCTTCAAGTTCACCGTCTTCATCACGTTTTGATACTGGCAATATAAATTTATTTTCCTCAAAGGCTGTGCTCACTGACGCACCTTTACCTTTTGGATACGTTTTAACACGTAGTCTAAACGTGATTCTGGTTGTGTTGAGCGCTTTAAATATAGCGGTGCAGTTATATTGATTTAAATCAAGTCGTACACCTTGCCCACTTGATAAATCAGTCACTAAAAAATTAAGGTGGGTGTCATTGTTATTCCATTTCTAAAGTACGCGGATTTCAAGGTGGCTGTCTTCTTAATTTTCCATCAGGAAAAATAACAATACCGCTATCTACATAAGCTGCAAACTAAACCTAAAGCAATTAAATGCATCACTTTAGGTTCAATTTTTTAAATTTTTAAAGAGCGATTTAGCTTTTAATTACCACACTTCCTGACGGTTAACTTGGCAATCTGCTGGGT
>NZ_JACJFK010000076.1:0-1763 GCF_014164535.1 Pseudoalteromonas sp. SG41-2
AGTGTGTCGCCTGCATCATCATCGCTGGCGTTACTTAATAACCCGTTTGCAAGTGCCACGGTTAAAGTCGCGGCTTCATCGAGGTTAAACGCGAAGTTTTGCCCTACCGGCGCATCGTTGGTGTTAGTAACCTCTAATGTAAATGGCGTTAAACTGGCGCTATCTGTGCCATCGTTAACACTGATAGTAATAGCCGCGTAGCTGCCCACATCCTCGTTCTGTGGCGTGCCCGCTAATTCACCCGTGCTGGTGTCAAAGCTTGCCCAACTTGGCTTATTAATGATGCTGAAACTGAGGCTATCACCATCAATATCACGCACTGATGGCGTAAACTGATACTGACTGTCTTCGCTTACCGTGGTGTTCGGTGTACCACTGATTGTCGGTGCATCGTTAACGTTCTTAACGGTGAGATTAAAGCTACTCAATGCTGTAGTAATCGCGCCGTCTGATACTGAAATAATAATGTTGTTATTTACGCCGACATCATCATTACTTGGCGTACCTGATAACTGCCCAGTGCTGCTATCAAAGTTTGCCCAGCTCGGCTTGTTGCTAATGCTAAAGGTTAAGCTGTCGCCATCAATATCGCTGGCTGTTGGGGTAAAGCTATAAGGCGTATCTTGATCAACATTTAATGCTGGAACACCACCAATCGTTGGTGCGTCATTGACGTTGATCACCGTTAAGTTAAATGCCGGTAAGCTCGCCGTACCCATGCCATCGCTGACACTGAGCACAATATTACTGTACACACCCACATCGCTGTTAACAGCGGTACCACTGAGCAACCCGGTACTGCTATCAAAACTCAACCAACTTGGTTTATTACTGATGCTAAAGGTTAAGTTATCGCCCTCGGTGTCAGTTGCCGTTGGCGCAAAACTATAAGCGATTTTCTCACTCACTGACACAGTCGGTGAACCGCTGATCACTGGCACATCATTAACACTGCTCACGGTCACTGTGATCACCGCTGGTGCTGAATCCACGCTACCATCGTTAGCAACAAAGCTGAAGCTATCGGTGCCAAAGAAGTCACTCTCACCTTGGTATATTGCTTGCGAGCCAGTCAATGTAACACGGCCATTTTGTGGCTGACTGCTTATTTGATACGTTAAGGTATCGCCTTCGATATCGCTGGCGGTAAGGTTGATAGTCAGTGGCGTATCTTCATTTACTGACACCGCTGCAGCGCTGGCAACAGGGGCATCATTTACAGCATTAACGGTTAAGTTAACACTAACAGGAGCTGAATCTAACGCACCATCATTGGCTACAAACGTGAAACTATCACTGCCGTTATAATCTGCCGCAGCTGAATACAACCAACTATCACTGCTTTGTTGAACTAGCGTTCCGTGTGCGACATCAGTATCAATGCGATAAGTTAAGCTGTCATTTTCGATGTCTGTCGCAAGCAATGTGATCAATAAGCTTGCATCTTCATCAAGGCTAAGGGTTTGCGTTTGTGCCACCGGCGCATCATTGACTGGGTTCACGGTCATGGTGACAGTAGCAAGGTTAGATATCGCGCCATTGCTGTCTTTAACTGTGTAAGTAAAGCTGTCATCGCCAAAGTAATCTGCATTGGCGGTATAAATGATTGCCCCCGTTGCGGTTACTTGAGTTTGCCCGTTGCTTGGTGCACTGACAACCGTCACACTGCTCACATCTAAGCTGTCGCCGATATCAACATCACTGTCGTTACCCAATACGTTGACTTCAAATGAACCTTCTTCTTGCAGTTGGGCGGTGTTATC
>NZ_JACJFK010000077.1:0-1741 GCF_014164535.1 Pseudoalteromonas sp. SG41-2
TGGTCAGGAAAATCACGCGATTGGTCAATAATTAAGGAAGTAAATTTAAATCCTGAGAAAAAAGAAGAAATGCGGGTGGCATAAAATTTAACTTGAGGCGACAACTAACTTGAAAAACTCCGCTTATCGGTGGTGAACATAACATTGGCTATATGCCGTAATAATTGCTTTGGAGGTTTTATGAATAATCTACTATTTAACGACTCTTTCATTAACGGTGAGTTTTACTCCACTGAAAAACACTTTAGTGTTGATGATCCCGCTACACAGCAAAGCATCATCATGGTAAGTGATATCGATGATGATGGGGTTCATAAAGCCATCAACGCCGCTCACGGCGCATTTATTAAACTCAAAGCCACCAATGCCACAACGCGTAGTAATGTATTAATGCGTTGGTTTGAACTGGTTATGCAGCATAAACAAACCCTTGCTGAATTAATGACTAAAGAGCAAGGTAAACCATTAAAAGAAGCCCTTGGTGAAGTTGAATATGGGGCTGGGTTTATTAAGTGGTTCGCAGAGCAAGCCAAACGTAGCTATGGTGATGTGATCCCCGCCACTGATGACAATCATCGTTTAACTAGTTTTAAACAGCCTATTGGCGTGGTTGCAGGCATAACTCCTTGGAATTTTCCAATTGCTATGGTTACCCGTAAAGTTGCACCAGCCTATGCCGCTGGGTGTAGCTTTGTACTAAAACCTTCGGAACATACACCTTTATGTGCTTTAGCATTAGCTTATTTGGCTGACCAAGCCGGTTTTGAAAAAGGCGCTTTTAATGTATTGCTCTCTGAAAACGCTAAAATGGTGGGTGAGTTACTAACTGAATCTGAACTTGTTCGTAAGTTCACTTTTACCGGTTCAACGGGCGTAGGTAAGCAATTACTTGCACAATGTGCCCCTACTATTAAGCGTACTTCAATGGAACTTGGTGGTAACGCGCCGTTTATTATTTTTGATAATGCCGATTTGGATGAAGCGGTAACGGGACTTATGGGGGCAAAATTTAGAAATGGCGGGCAAACTTGCGTCGCGGCTAACCGTATTTTTGTACAGCGTAGCGTGCTTGATCAAGTTGTTGATAAATTAGCTAAAAAAGTTACAGCACTGAAAGTCGGTAATGGGCTTGATGACGCAACAGATATAGGGCCGTTGATTTATCCTAAAGCTAAGCAAAAAGTACAAGAGTTGGTTGCAGATGCCAAAGCAAAAGGTGCGGTACAAATAGGTGATAATGTTGAGCTTGGTGGTAACTATCAAGCACCGCTTATTTTAAATGGGGTAACTGCGGAGATGGACATTTACCATCAAGAAGTTTTTGGCCCGGTGGTGAGTATCATTGTATTTGATGAAGAGCCTGAAGTTTTAGCACTGGCCAACGATGTGCCTTATGGTTTAGCTGCTTATTTTTATAGCCAAGATTTGAAACAAATATACCGAGTGAGCGAAGCGTTAGAGTACGGCATGGTAGGTATTAACGAAGGGTTAATATCAAACCCCGTGGCACCGTTCGGTGGGGTTAAGCAGTCAGGTCTTGGTCGCGAAGGTGGCCACCAAGGGCTCGACGAGTACCTCGAAGAAAAATATGTGTGTATGAAAATTTAGCTTTAGAGCAGTAAGCTATAAGTTTTAAGCTGTCCGAGTGCTTTTTAAGTGTTGACATAATAATTTGCAACGCTCAAATTTTTGGCTTACCGCTTACCGCTTACCGCTTACCGCTTACCGCTTACCGCTTACC
>NZ_JACJFK010000078.1:0-1604 GCF_014164535.1 Pseudoalteromonas sp. SG41-2
TAGTCTCTCACTGACCCCCAATTTCATTAAACTGCGTACTTTGGTGCGAGGTTTACGCCACTGTCGCCAGTAGCACATTCTTATCCTACGGCGGATCCAATGATCTAAATCCACTGTTAGCTGATAGGCGTTGGCTATTAGGTAGTAGTGTCCCCAGCCGCGTAAATACTGTGTGAGTTTATGAATTTGTAGGGTCATTGAGATCCCCCAGTTGCGGTTAGTGAGTTCCCTGACATTTGCTTTGAATTTCTTTAGCGCCTGTTCGTGGATCTGCACTTGACCGTAACGGAATGTGAACCCGAGAAATTTCGAGCCTGATACAGGACCTACCCGACTTTTCGATTCGTTCACTTTGAGCTTTAATCGCTTAGTGATAAACGCAGTAATTTCCTGTTGGATTATTAGTCCTTCGCTTTTGGTTTTTACTAAAATGATTATGTCATCAGCGTAACGTGCAAACTTAAGGTGTTTGTAGGTTAGCTTCTTATCTAATTCATCGAGTAAAATGTTGGAAAGTAAAGGGGATAATGGCCCACCTTGGGGGACTCCTTTGGTTGACTCAAACCATAGACCTGTTTCGCGCTCTGCGATCCCCGCTCGTAAGTATTTACCGAGTAGGCGCATGAGTGCTTTGTCTTTGATTTTACGGCCAACACGATTCATCAGCATGTCATGGTCTACTTCATCAAAGAACTTAGACAAGTCGATATCAACCGCTGTTTTATAACCTTGTTTAACACAAGACTGAACATGGTTCACTGCTTGACTGGCTCTTTTATGAGGGCGATAACCATAACTATGTGGTGAAAATTTAGGCTCAAAGTAAGGGCTGATCACTTGAGCAATGGCTTGTTGGATCACTCTGTCGATAACAGCAGGGATCCCAAGCATTCGCTCACCGCCATCAGGTTTGGGTATCATCACGCGTTTGACTGGCAAGGGTTGATAAGTGCCGTTAAGTAATTGTTGTTTAATACCCAGCCAATGTAACTTAGCGAAGTCATTAAATTCCTCAATACTCATATTATCAATACCCGCAGCCCCTTTATTGCGCTTAACATGTTGCCATGATGCGCTAATATTGTGGTTGCTTAGTACCCTTGCCATAAGGTCATGATCTGTTTGGTTATATTCATTCGAGGTATTATTCACAGTCGAACGCTGTTCATCACTATCACAACACGGTGATCTATGTGAATTCAAGTTCATTTGTAGTTTCTCCTCTGGTTAAGATGTTCAGGCCTTCACCGTGTCCCCTCCATTACGATGGGCGTTTGGCTACTATGCCGTCTGCTGACTTCTGACGAATCACTCTAGCGATTACTCGATAAAGCGCGTCTAAACTAACGCTTGTTTACTGCTATTTCGCTCGCTATAGGTCGCAGCAACCAGAGCGCCAAGGGTTGAACAACCAGTCCCTAACTGGTAATCTCCAAGCGTTAGCGCGGATGCGTGTTTATCAGATCTCCCCGAATAAGGTGCATCGACTTTCTCTGCACAACTGCATCATTTACGGTGGCCGTTAGATCACATGACTTCGCTATCTTGTGCTAGCTCGTCTCCAGCCTACGCCTCATATGATGTTTTTGTTCATCAGCTCACAG
>NZ_JACJFK010000079.1:0-1591 GCF_014164535.1 Pseudoalteromonas sp. SG41-2
CGTTGGTCAGGAAAGTCACGAGATTGGTCAATGATAAACGAAGTAAATTTGAATCCTGAGAAAAAAGAAGAAATGCGGGCGGCATAAAATTTAACTTGAGGCGACAACTAACTTGAAAAACTCCGGAATGGATAGATCACGAGATTTATTTCATTTACCTCCTCAAAACGAAATAAGAAGATCTTTCGAAAGTTTTATTAAAGTATCTGCTTCAAGAGATACTGATGGAGTAATGTTAACTGATACTAAAATAAGCTGCATTTATACACGAGATGATGTTAATTATTTTTTAAAATGGTCCAAAGGCAGTAATAGTGTTTCAATTTTTCGATTTGAAGATGGGCAATGGATACCAGAAGAAGGTGAGGCACACTCCCGATTTCCAATAAAAATATTTAGCCAAAAGCAGATATTTAATTTGGCAAAAAATCCTAATACGCTTTTACGCTTAATTGACGAATCTTCAACTGTTGGCTTTCAACAATGGAAGATGGAGTGGGAAGATAAACGTTCGCATTTTCAAACATTATGTAGTCAAAGAAGAGAGCTTCAATCAAAGTTATCCAATAAGAACTTGTTACAAGGTCAGTTAGCTGATGTTGAGCAAAAGATCAAAACAATTGAAAAGTCTGGTCACACAGAAATTCTAAAAAGTTATCAACATTATAGAGCGAAAAGAACAATTGTATCTCAAGTTGAACTTGATGTTGAAAAGCTAAAAGAAGAATTTGAATCAGCAATGAATTCAGTTGTATTACCTGTAATTGAATTAACGTCTTTTAACAAGCAAATAGATCATGAACAAGAGGTTTATGCAAAAATAGAAAGTTTGATTAAATCAACGTCAACTTTTAAAGAAAGTGTGAATAAAGCATTAAAAACTGTGGGTGATGAGTTAACAAGCTTTAAGCAATGGTATGGAAGCTCCAGTTTTAATCAAGCTCATATTTCCGTAGACGCAGAATATAATAAACTAATCGAAGACCTACAGAGTAAAGGTGTGAGCAGCCCAGCCGATTATGCCCGTTTGATCGGTGATAGGGAAACCATAAACCAGTCACTTAAAGATATGGAGGTAATTGAAGGCAAGGTTAGTGAATTTACTGCTTTGATAAATGACGCTTACCAAGAAATTATTAAATGTAGACAGGGCTTGACAGTAAATCGTATTAACTTTATCAAGCAATATCTAACTGGGAACACTTCAATTCAAGTGGATATTACTCCTTTTTCTGATTTAGTTGATTTGGAGAGTTCATTTAGAAGTATTCTAGGAAGATCTGATAATGCATTTTCAGCTGAGATTTTTGACTTAGATCGCGAATGTGGATTTCTTTTTGATTTGAACAAAGAGTTATCAAACATTCGTAAAGATAGTGACTTAAGTGACCTTAAGCTCTGGTTAGACAAAGTTCATAACTTTAAGCAGAATATTTTCAATTTTAATACTGGCGCGGCTTTGAATACCAGGGCAAGATCACGAACTTTACCTTGACTTAAAAGTATGATCTTATACTCCTTTTTAAGGAGCCCCCATGCCTGATATTCAACTATTTAAATATTTCGAATCAATTGACGACCCTCGCCAGCA
>NZ_JACJFK010000007.1:0-186786 GCF_014164535.1 Pseudoalteromonas sp. SG41-2
AAGCACGACTTTGCCCAAGGACCTACAACGAAACTAGCTAAATCAGACAGTAAACAGTTAAAGCAAGAAATAAAACAGCTGCAAAAAGAGCTTAATCGTAAAGATAAAGCCTTAGCTGAAACAGCGGCATTACTTGTTCTCAAAAAAAAAGCGGATGCACTCTGGGGTTTCAACGAGGACGATTAACAACACAGGCTGAGCGACATGAATTAATAACGCTTATTACAAACGCGCAGGATTCAGGGGCAAGGAAAGAAAAAGCATGTGAGTTACTTGGGCTGACGGTAAGAACCGTTCAGCGGTGGATTGAAGCAGACGATATGACTGACAAGCGAACGAGTACGAAAAAACGGCCGCCAAACCGTCTCACAGAGTTAGAGCGGCAGCGTATTATTAATACGGTTAACTCAACTGAGTATGGGCATTTACCGGCCAGTAAAATAGTCCCCAAGCTGCTTGATAACGGTATATGGATAGCGTCTGAAAGTTCATTTTATCGTGTCATGAAGGCACATAACTTATTAACGCATAGAGAAAAAGTAAAGCCAGCTAAGCCGATGAAAAAGCCAAGAGCATTGAAGGCAGTACGTGCAAATGAAGTATACACTTGGGATATCACCTATTTACCAACGAGCGTAAAAGGGCAATTTTTATACTTATATTTAGTGATGGACATTTTTAGTCGAAAGGTTGTTGGCTGGCAGGTTTACGACACACAGTTAAGTGAATTAGCCGCAGATTTAATGAAGGATATTTGCAGTCGGGAGCAAATAAAGCGCGAGCAAGTCACGTTGCACTCAGATAATGGTAGCCCAATGAAAGGCGCGACATTACTGGCAACATTACAGGAGTTAGGGATTGTGCCATCATTTAGTCGACCGTCAGTAAGTAATGACAATCCATACTCTGAGTCGTTATTTAAAACGTTAAAGTATCGCCCAGAATACCCAGAAAAGGCATTTGAAGATATAAGCGCAGCAAGAGAATGGGTAAGTGGGTTCGTTGATTGGTACAATAATGAGCACCTACACAGTGGTATAAAATTTGTGACGCCAAATCAACGTCATTTAGGTTTAGATAAAGAGATATTAGCCAAGCGTCAGCAGGTAAACGACGCAGCTAAATTGAATAACCCAAGTCGTTGGTCAGGAAAGTCACGAGATTGGTCAATGATAAACGAAGTAAATTTGAATCCTGAGAAAAAAGAAGAAATGCGGGCGGCATAAAATTTAACTTGAGGCGACAACTAACTTGAAAAACTCCGAGGCTTATTTTTATTCCAACCCTCTTTAGGATTATATAGTGATTTGAGTTGTTTCCACTTATGTGGATGATAATTCAATATATATTAAAACTGGGCTGTATCGCTTTTCATAGAGATTAGGACTATCTTTAATTATAGGCAAATTAGATTATGGAGAGCGTTTAAATGGCAGAGCTTTGTAAAATTCTCGTTATAGATGATGAAGAGATCAATACCTTGCAACTAGAGCATGTTCTGGACGATGTTGGGGTTATTTGTTCATGTAATAAAAGTGAGGATGCCATCGCTCTTATTGAAGAGTTTATACCAGATATACTTTTACTCGATCTAGAAATGCCCAATGTTAGTGGATTTGACATATTACTAGAAATACAAAAAAGACCTCATCTTGGTGATTTACGCGTTTTGATCATCACTTCTCATAATGATCCTGACATCGAGCAAAAAGCGCTTTCATTGGGAGCGATTGATTTCATATCTAAACCTTTGAATTTAACTTTATGTCGAATGAGGGTTGAAAACCATGCAAAAATTCGAATTCAAGAAAAAACTATTCAGCGCACTAAAGCAGCTTTGGCTGCTGAAAAAGAGCACTTACGGATCACGTTAGACTCTATTGCTGATGGTGTTATTTCTACTGATGAGCATGCGTGTATAACTTACCTAAATCCAGTAGCGCAACGTCTAACCGGTTGGTCACAAACCGCGGCTAGAGGGCGGCATATTGAAGAAGTGATGATACTCAGAGATGCCTCAACAAAAATACCTTCTATAAATCCTTTATCAGTTGCTCTGAAGGAAAATCGTCCTGTTGCTATGGCTATAAACACACAGTTAATTAGTCGGCAAGGTATGCTACACCGAGTCGAAGATAGTGCGGCTCCAATATTAGATAAGGATGGTAATAAGCGTGGTGCAGTAATGGTTTTTCAAGATGTTAGCGAAGTCCTTGCTATGTCAGTTCAAATGACTTATTTATCTCATCACGACCAACTAACTGCATTACCCAATCGCGTATTGCTTCATGACAGGTTAACTCAAGGAATAGCTAGAGCCTCATTTAATAATACTAAAGTGAGCCTGATGCTTCTTGACTTAGATAAATTTAAGTACATAAATGATGCTTTAGGACATCATATTGGTGATGAAATAATTGCCCATATAGGTCATAGCCTTGATAAATTTGCATGTAATGATATTACTGTTGCAAGAGTGGGCGGCGATGAATTTGCACTTGTTGTTCCCTATGAAAAAGACACATTCGGTCTTGAACCGCTTATTAGTCAAGTGCTAGATGTCATCGCTAAACCTTTCAGATTAGCTGATGAGCAACATGTCCTTTCAGCAAGCTTGGGGATAAGTGTGTATCCTGATGATGCATCAAGTGTAGAGGAAATGCTTCGTCATGCAGATTCAGCAATGTATAAAGCAAAACAAGAAGGCGCTAATAGCTATTATTATTTTAGTAATGATCTCCAAGTTGAAATGACTAAGCGTTTAAAAGTGGGTAATTGCTTACGCAACGCGCTAGATAACAATGATCTTGTTGTGCTTTATCAGCCAAAATATGACTTAGTGACTAACGACGTTATTGGTGCTGAAGGATTAGTGAGGCTAAAAGATGACACTGGAGAATTTATATCTCCACTTAATTTTATTGAATATGCCGAAGAATCAGGACTAATTTACCGTTTAGGTGAACAAGTTTTGGAGCAAAGTTGTATTGATGCTAAAAAGTGGCTTGATGCAGGATACCCAAAGAAAGTCGCTGTTAATATTTCAGCTAAACAATTCACTGGTATTTCTCTGGTTGATACGGTTGCATCGATATTAGAAAAAACTAAGCTACCAAGTCGTTATTTAGAGCTGGAAGTAACCGAATCAGCACTGATTGATAATTTCGAACAAACGATAAAGCAATTACAGGCGATCGCTGATATGGGGGTTAGCCTTGCGCTTGATGATTTTGGCACGGGGTATTCTAGTCTGTCATATTTGAGACTATTTCCTCTTGATGTGTTGAAGATTGATCAGTCTTTTGTACGTGATATGATTAGTGACTCTCAATCGCTTGATATTGTTACTGCAATTATCGACTTGGCTAATTCATTAAGCCTACAGATCGTGGCGGAAGGTATTGAAACAAGCCAACAAAGAGATAAGCTACAATCTCTAGGCTGTGCCATTGGTCAGGGATACTTACTTGGTAAACCAATGCCCTTTTTAGAGATGATGGACGTGCTTACTCAAGCCAAAAATAAAGGAAATATATGCACCTAGCTCTTAAGCCATTAACGCAATGTAAAATATTAATAGTTGATGATGATGAAATAATTCGCTTTTCACTACAGGCTATCATGGAAGATTTCTTTGAAGTCGAGACACTAGCTATGGGCTTACAAGCGTTAGATTATTGCAAATCCAATATCCCAGATCTCATTTTACTTGATGTAAATTTGCCAGACATCAGTGGCTTAGATGTATGCAGAGCGTTAAAACAGGATATATTGTTTGCGCACGTTCCTATTGTATTTATTACTGCAACTTATGATACTGATTCTCAGAATGCTTGTTGGGAAGCTGGTGCAGCAGATTTTATTGATAAACCAGTAATTGCCTCAACGCTTATACATCGAACTACAAATCACGTAGAGAATAAGCTGCGCTTAGAAGTGTTGATGAAGTTGACTTATAAAGATTCTCTTACAGGACTTTATAATCGGCACTATCTAGACAAGGAAGTCAGTAATGCGCTGAAACAATCAGAGCGTGAAAAAAAGCCGTTTAGTGTGTTAATGATCGATATTGATCATTTTAAACTTTATAACGACCATTATGGTCACCTTCAAGGTGATATTTGTTTAAAACAAATTGCCGATGTGTTTGCCAATAGTATAAAAAGGCCTCATGACGTAGCGATTAGATTTGGAGGTGAGGAGTTTCTGATTGTGCTGCCTTATACCGACATTGAAGGGATGTCGCACGTATGCAAACAAATAATTCTACAACTTAATGAGTCAAATATTGAGCATAATCAATCATCCATTGGGCACGTTACTGTTAGTATTGGCGGAGTAACGTATGAGAAACAGGGCACAATGGAGCTTAATGAGTTGATCTCATTGGCTGACGAAGGACTATATTGCGCCAAGCGAGATGGCCGTAATTGCTATAAATTACAGGTTGTTTAATTTGGCTCCTTAGTAATTTTAATTAATTATGAGATCTAATTTGCTGTTTTTTTTATTGTTTAGTCTATACTTTTTCTCTTAGGGACATTGGTATTGGATAAATAATAATGAGTTATTCACCTGATCGTAGACACTTCCTGCGTACAGTTGGTGCCGGGGCCGCTGTATCAACACTCGCATTCAAAGCGCCTTATGTATTTGCTAAAAAAGTAACAACTTTGCGCGTCATGGGCACTCACGTTACATTGCAAGAAGAGCTTCGGCAGCGAGCAATGCGAGAGCTAGGTATAAATTTACAATTTATACCTATGGGTAGTGCAGCTGTTTTACAAAAAGCTGCTGCGGATCCAACTTCTTTTGACCTTTATGAACAGTGGTCAGACTCAATAAATATCCTATGGCAAGCCGGTGCTATTCAACCAATAGACGTCGATAGGCTTGTCTACTGGAATGAAATAAATGACCTTACTAAAATAGGTAAAATAACCCCCTCGGCCAAACTAGGGGCAGGTGATGCACCAAACAAAATTTTATTTGTTCAAAATGATGGCTCATTAGCAAGTACACCTACAAAAAAAATAAGCTTTATGCCATATGTCCACAATGTTGACTCATTTGGCTATAACACAGATTACATCGAAAAGGGGCAAGCCTATGAAACTGAGTCTTGGTCTTGGTTGCTGGATGATAAAAATAAAGGAAAAGTGGCCCTTGTTAATGCACCAACAATAGGCATATTTGATGCTGCGCTTGCTGCTCAGGGCCAAGGTCTGATGACATTTAACGACATTGGCAACATGAGCATTGGCGAATTAGATAAATTGTTTGCAATTTTATTATCGAAAAAAAGGCAAGGCCACTTTTCTGGTTTCTGGACATCAGTACCGCAGTCAGTGGATTTTATGAAGACAAAGCGCGTTAATATCCAAAGTATGTTTTCACCGGGTGTGAGTGCCTGTAGAGGCCAAGGTATCCCTGTTGTCAATGCATCCCCGAAGGAAGGGTATCGTGCTTGGCATGGTGTTATGTGTTTATCTGCTAATACCTCGGGGCATGTAAAAGATGCGGCTTATGAATATATGAATTGGTGGCTATCTGGTTATCCTGGAGCCTTTATTGCTCAACAAGGTTACTATATATCTAACCCACAGCGTAGCCAGCCGTTAATGTCTAAGCCTGAGTGGGATTATTGGTACGAGGGAAAAGAAGCAACCACTGAGCTGATTGGAACGGATGGTAAAATTTCTGTACAAGCTGGCCAGACTCGCGATGGTGGAAGTTATATTAAACGTTTTTCAAATATAGCTGTGTGGAATACCGTAATGCAAAATTACGATTATAGTTTAGATAAATGGTATGAACTACTTAATGCTTAAGGACGTCGTTTGGTACATTTAATATCGCGTTCTATTGCAGCGAAAATGACATTAGCGTTAGCACTGGTGGTAATTACACTCAGTATCAGCTACATCGTCATGGATAAACGCTTAGAAGCAATTGATACATCGGTAAATAATATTACGGATATTAGTAGTCATGCCATTGGTATTTTACGAATAAACAAAGATATTGTTGAAATGCAACGTGATATTTCGGTCTATGGCGCATCAGGGAGTGATGCGGTATTTGCTAAGATTGAACAGAACTACCAAAGTATTGACCAGCGTTTAAAAGCAATAGATAAAAAAAATAATGAAGTTGACGATAAAATTTATATCGATGCCATGTCTGAACTCGTGCTTAGGTATGGTGATAATCTAAGCGTGCTAAAAAAGCGCTATAATATAAAAACAGCATTGATAGATACAGAGCTGCCACGTATTTATTTAGGCGCTGTTGCCCATTTAACAGGCTTACTACAACTGACCGCAGATTTAAAAGATAAGTTGTTAATTACGCAAAATATAAATATATGGCACACATTACACCACAATGCGCAGCTTTATTTAACTAAAAAGGACTATTCTAAGCGTCAACAAGTCATTAAGGCGCTGCAAAGTCTCTCAAGCTCCAAATTAGCTTTGCAAAAGCAGCAAAACAGGATCGAAAACCCAACAGTTCAGTTAGCTGTAGATTACCAGCAAGCTTTTACTAAAAGCGTCCAAGCAAATCGTAACTATTTAAGCCTAGTTAATGTTGTTATGGCGGGTGATGCCATTGAGTTTAGTGCATTAGCAAATACACTTAGAGAGCAGTCACTGTCACGTTTAATTACAATAAAAGAAACCGGCTCAGTTAGTATTTCAAAAACAGAGTATGTTTTACAGCTACTCGGAGTAGGCGCTATCTTGTATATCATTGGACTAGCGTTATTTTTTCACTTTCATATAGCACATGCTATTAAACTATTGACCAAAAGTTTTCAAAGCTTTCTTAATGGTGACCTATCGGCGCCCATTCACGATTTAACACGCAAAGATGAAATCGGTTTGTTAGCGGGTGCTGCAAATCGTTTCAGGGCGTTAAGTAAAGACTTTATTTCTGCAAAAAAAGCAGCGGAACATACTTCTAAGGTCAAATCTGAATTTTTGGCAAATATGAGTCATGAGATCCGCACTCCTATGAATGGAATTTTGGGGATGGCGCGACAGCTTGGCAATACCTCTTTGACAGATAAACAAGCAAGAATGTTAGAGATTATTCAGTCTTCAGGCGCCAGCCTGCTAGTTATTATTAATGATATCCTCGATTTGAGTAAGATTGATGCCGCAAAAGTAGAGCTTGAAAACCAATCAATCGATTTACATAAAATGCTAGAAGAGTTAAAGCTACTATTTAGTGAACAAGCAAATGCAAAACAAGTTCAGCTTTTTGTTTCATCGCCGCCAGACGAAGAGAATATTTTTTTTGCAGGAGATGAAACACGTATAAAGCAAGTACTTATAAATTTGTTAGGCAATGCCATCAAATTTACTGAAAGAGGAAGTGTTGCATTAAGTGTAAATATTCAAAAAGAGGCGAATAATGAGCTTATATTGTCGTTTGGTGTTTCTGACACCGGTATAGGTATATCACACGAGCATATTGAGACACTCTTTGAAGCTTTTTCACAGGCCGATACCTCGATTACACGCCGATTTGGCGGAACAGGCCTAGGTTTAGCTATTACCAGTAAGTTATTAGCGCTTATGGATGCACCTTTAAAGGTAGAAAGTGAGCTTGGTAAAGGCTCGCTTTTTTATTTTGAATTAAAGACTCAAAGGGGTGATAAACAAGCGAGTCGACATCATGAAAATACTAAATTACCAGCACCGCAAGAGATTGATCTGTCTAACTTAAACGTATTAGTTGTTGAGGACAATGAGATTAATCAAATTGTTATTGAAGCGCTTTTGAAAGAGTTTAATATCACTTGTATCAATATAGCCGGTGATGGTGAGCAGGCGATTGCACAGTGCGAAATGTGTGCATTTGATATTATTTTTATGGATATGCAAATGCCTGTACTAGATGGGCCTCAAGCAACACTTAAAATTAGAACGATGCCAGCTTTTTTAACAACACCGATAATCGCTTTAACTGCAAATGTATTAGGAAGTGATAAGCAACGTTGCTTTGAATCTGGTATGGATGATTTTATCGCAAAACCAATAAATTATGAGTGTTTAAGAGCGGTACTATTAAAGTGGTATAACTCTCCTAACTAAGCATTAGTAACAAAGGACTAAAATGAATATTTCCATGAAAGCAAATAAGTCAGTTGTCTCTTCAAAGACGTTTCTTAGGTGGATCTCGTTCTTTTTTGGTCTGTTGTTGGTTTTGGCGGTTTTACTATTTGAAACGTATGTAAAAAAAGATGTGTTAACGCTAATAGATAGCGAGTTTTCAACAACAAATCAGCGATTAAGGGAGGTGGTGACTTCATTTATATCTCGATCAAAATCAGATATTAGATTTTTACACTCTACACCGCCAATTTCAGGGTTACCAAGAGCCCATTATAACAATGGTATAGATCCATATGATGGAACCACTTATACACAGTGGAAAGAGCGATTAGAGACCATATTTATTGGCTTTATGGAAAATAACTTAAATGTTGAGCAACTGCGCATCATTGCCGTTACAGCCGCAGGGGAAGAGCTAATTCGTGTACAGCGCCGAGGTGCTTCAGTTGAGGCTGTACCCGATTATTCTTTACAGCCCAAAAGTGGGGAGTTGTATTTTTTGCCCAGTTCGCAGCTTGAAGTTAAGCAAATATATTTATCTCCGATGTCGTTGAATCGCGAGTTTGGAGAAGTGACCTTTCCATATAAGCCGATGTTACGATTTTCTATCCCTATTTACAGTGAAGAAGGTAAGCGTTTTGCTTTCTTAATTATGAACGTGAATGCAAATGCGCTAATTGAAAAATTAGCAACCACAGTGTTTGACTATTCTCAGCTTATAATCAGTAGCTCTGAAGGCGACTTTTTATACCATCCTATCGAAAAGTATCGCTTTACAAGAGATTTAGCACCGAACATCACATGGGATACGCTATATGAGCAGTCGATCCAATATCAAGGACTTTATCGTGTTGATTCGAAACAAAAAGCGGGTGATCAATACTATGTGTTTTCCGATATAGTTCAAATGCGACCGGGAAAAAAGTTTAGTTATATTGATTTAAGTACTGTCGTTCCAAAGCAGTATATCGATACGATGATTAGTGATAAACGGCTTTTGACTTATGGCTTTTTATTGGTAATCATCTTTTTTACTGTAATACTGCTTATTACTTTTTATCGAAATGCAACCAGAAGCCAAATGCTAGCTGAAGCACGTAGGGAGTCATCAGCCATTGTCGATGGTTCAATTGATGCCATTGTTGGATTAAATCTTCAAAGTGAACTAACCAGCCTTAACTTTAGTGCAGAGCGATTATTATCAACGTCTAAATCTTTATCTATAGGTATGCATACTAATGAATTGATATTACTCCAACAGCTGCCGATAGATAAGTATATTGCTGATTTGGAAAACTCGAAATCACAAATCAAAGATGAACGGTCCGTAGAGGTAAATGGGCAATCTTACTTTTTTGCTATTTCTGTAAGCCCGGTATTTTCTGAACAGCTTGTACTCAATGGCCTCGCGCTTATTATCAGGGATATTAGCAAAGAGAAAGCGGCTGAAATTAAGGTAAAACGTTTGAACTCTGAGCTAGAGTCAAAAGTTAGAAACAGAACACAAGATCTTGCTGAAGCGAAAGATCAGGCTATCAAAAATAGTGATCTTAAAAGCGCGTTTATTTCTAATATCAGCCATGAACTAAGAACCCCACTTAATGGTGTGATTGGAACATTGAATATTTTAAAGCGCGAAGAATTACCAGAACAATCACGCAGGTTGATTAGCACGATGGAGTTAAGTGCTATTAATTTAAGCGTGTTAATAAACGATATTTTAGATTTGTCTAAGATTGAAGCGGGTAAATTTGAATTAAACTTAAAAACATTTAATCCCAAATATTTGATTGAAGGCTTAGTTGAATCGTGCGCCATATTAGCCTTTGATAAAGAGCTTGAGGTTTATCTTGATACACGAGGTTTAAATTGCCAGCGAGCTGTATCAGACCCATTAAGGTTAACCCAAATAATCAATAATTTAATTAATAATGCGATTAAATTTACAGAGCGTGGTTTCATAAAGATCAAAGTTGAATCAGAAAAGATTGAGGATCAAAAACACAAATTACTCATTAGCGTTCAAGATACTGGCGTAGGCATTGAATATAGTGCCCAGCAGCATCTGTTTAATGCATTTAACCAAGCTGATAGCTCTATAACCGCTGAGTCTGGCGGTACGGGACTCGGATTATCAATATGTAAAAAGTTATGCCTGATGATGGGGGGCGATATAAAAGTGAACTCGGTCCCACTTAAGGGCAGTACGTTTAGTTTTGAGATAATAATTGATAGTGAAAGTAGTGAGAATACACCACAGAACAAGCATTATTTGTCTAAAAAAGTCTTAGTTATTAATAATAATAAAGAATCTCAAGAGCTATTAGGGCAGTTAATTCGTCATGAAGGGGGCGAGGTCGAGTACTCAAATTTTGAAGATTTAGCAGATATAACTGCTGAACCTTATGACATTATTTTCTTAGATGCAGAAGACAATAAAAGTGGTGAGTTAGAACAAATAATTGATGGCTTCATGCACCATAATTCAAACATTAAAATTGTTGTGTTACACAAACCCGGATCGCCATTACCTAAAGGTATTTCAAGTAAGGTCACCACAATTAGTAAACCATTCACACAAAGTGATTTACTAAGAGCGACTGGATTAACTCTGAGTAAGGTTGATCAATTGCAGTTACTTACAGTAGAAGCAAGCGAAAACAGTAATATACCAGTACGAACTTTAGAGCAAATTGATGGGTGTAGTATATTAATTGTTGATGATAATGAGATAAATATCGCAGTAGCAGTTGGATCACTTGAGTTTTTACCAATTTATGTAAAAACAGCAAGTAACGGTGAGCAAGCAATAGAAGCGTTAAAATTTAGTCGCATAGAAGGCAAGCCAATACGTTGTATTTTGATGGATTGTCAAATGCCTATCTTAAATGGTTACCAAGCTTGTGAGAAAATTCGTGCAGGAGATGCCGGTAATGAGTTTATAAATATACCTATTATTGCTATGACAGCTAACGCCATGATGGGCGAAAAAGAAAAGTGTTTATCGGTTGGCATGAACGACTATATTAGTAAGCCTATTCAAGCAAATGAGGCGCAAGCTAAAGTAATAGAGTGGACATTATCTAATTACGAAAAAAATGAACACTCTGTCACTGAAATTTTGGCTGAAAAAGAAGTGTTATGGGATCATGGTGCTGCACTTTCTCGTTTACTTAACAAAGAAGCTTTGCTTATTAAAATTTGTACTATGTTTATTAAAACAGCACCTGAAAAATTTAACCAACTAACAGAATTTGTCGATGATCATAATTATGAACAAGTTCGTCAAGTTGCGCATTCTCTTAAAGGTTTATGTGGTGAGATAAGCGCCGACAGGTTAAGAAGTTTGTTTGCAGAGATTGAATTACAAGCAAGCAAGGGGCAACTAGATATTGAAAAAGAGTTTTCACTTCTGGAAAAGCTGCTTCCTGCGTTATTGAATGACATGAATGAGTGGCTAGAAGAAAATAACAGTTAGATATGAGTTATTTCATGAAGTGGCACATATCAGCCTCTTAAGTTTTAACCGGATTGCGGTGATCATCTAAAACTATATGAAATTAAGCAAATAAAAATAATTCTCAATTTTATGCGATTATTAATTGCGAACTGTTTACGTTTAGATTAATATACAAGCTCGAATGTAATTGAGAGTGGTTTGTATTCATGTATATCTGTTTATGTCACGGTGTGACAGATAAAAAAATTGAACAAACAATCGACGAAGGTGCGACTACAATGCGCGAGCTTTCTAAAGAGCTTAAAGTCGGTAGCCAGTGCGGCAAATGCTGCGGCTGTACTAAAAAGATCCTCAATCGTAAACTTATCCAAATCGCTGATATTACTGAGCAAGTGGCGTAGCTATTGCTGGTAATTGTTTAATCTCAGTGACATTTATTTGTATTATAAAAACTAAAAAAGCAGCCTAAGCTGCTTTTTTTGATATTAACCAAACGTTACATTTGCGACTGCAGGTAGTTTTCAATACCGGTGCTTTTAATTAACTGTTGTTGCGTTTCTAGCCAGTCAATTTGCTCTTCTTGCTCAGATAAAATGTTATCGAGCGCTTCGCGGCTAATATAATCTTTTTTACTTTCAGCAAGTTTGATCGCATCTTTTAGATCAACCAATGAATCTAGTTCAAAACTCATGTTGCAAGCAATCATTTCTTCGCTGTTTTCGCCAATGCGTAAACGGCCAAGATCTTGAAGATTAGGTAAGCCTTCTAAAAATAAAATACGCTCAATTAAACGGTCAGCGTTTTTCATTTTTTGAATCGAGGTTTTGTAATCAGCTTTGTCTAATACGCTAAAACCAAAATCTTTAAACATACGGGCATGCAAAAAGTATTGATTAATGGCAACTAATTCATTTGCCAGTATTTTATTTAATGCAACAAGAACGTCTTTATCGCCTTTCATAATTTAGCTCCTATTCGCCCATTTGTGATTGGTGATAGTTTTGGCTACCAATTTTATCAATCAAACCAAGTTGTTGTTCAAGCCAGTAAACATGATCTTCTTCGGTATCGAATAATAGCTTTTCAAGGATCTCACGTGACTGATAGTCTTTTTCTTGCTCACAGACTGCAATTACTTCTTTAACACATTCAACGACTTCAAGCTCTAGGGTTAAGTCATTTTGCATCATTGATTTAACATCATGACCAATAATAAGATCACGGCGTTTGGTCATGTTTGGTACGCCTTCGAGGAATAAAATACGCTTAATTAACCAATCAGCGTGATCTTTTTCTTCTTCCATTTCATGATTAAGGCGTACATAAAGTTTATCTAAACCCCAATCATCGTACATACGTGAGTGGATAAAATATTGATCGATTGCTGCAAGTTCATTTGCAAGCAATGTGTTAAAGCTGTCGATAACTTTTTGATTACCTTTCATAACGGCCTACCTTGAAATTCATAATTGCGACAAGTTTAGTGTAAAATCACAAAATTGCAAGTATTTTCCTTTTAAATCATATGGTTAATATTGCGTGTGATTCTCGTTTAAGTTTGCATTGTTGGTTGCTTTGTGAACAGATTGCTATTTATATTTAAGGTTAAAGATGAAATTAAGAAAGGCTCGTTCATTGCACCGCGCAATGAACGAGTTTAATGATGCTTAAAATTTATATTTAACGCCAACAGTTGCTGTTGTTCCTAAACCTTTGATGTTGTAGCCGCCGAATGTATATGACTGAGCACGGGCTGGAAAGTAATCTTCGTTAAATAAGTTCTCGATACCTGCAAACCCTTGCCAGTTATCAGCAAATTGGTATTGGCCAGTTAAGTTAAAAATATTATAATTTTCGACAGGGCCCTGATCGCCCACATATTTGCCATCGTCATTTGCTGCAAAGCGTTTTCTATCGCCGACATACAGGTAACTTAATGTTAGTGACATAGCATCACTAGGTTGCCAGTTTAGGTTAGCTGTCGCTTTTGGTGGGCTGATCTGTTTAGAACCTAAATAAACATCTGCTTCGGTGTTTTTACCTTCAACATAGCTATACGTTGCCAGTAATTTTAGGTTTGCAGAAATTGTATAATCTACCAGTGTTTCGTAGCCCCAAATTTCCTGTGGTGCTCGCACTGGTTCATATACGCCGGTCACTTCATTAAATTTATTGGTTGTGCCAAGTTCAGAGGTACTACGATATGCGGCAACTTCAATACGTACATTATCAAATTGTGAATTAAAACCAATTTCATAGTTGTCGATGATCGAGGCTTCAGTTTGGATCTGTCCAATATCGTTTACCGTGGCAGCACGTAACAGACGGCCAATATCTGAAATATCGGAGCCTTGTGAGTAGCTTAAAAATGGGCTGAATTTTTCATCAAGGTTGTACTTAATACCAACATTATAGGTTGTCGCATCGTAATCTATAGTGTCGCCTTTAACGTTAATAGGTACTGAGCACTGAGTTGGCGTTTTACATAGTTTAAGTGTGCGGTAATCGTCTACAGTTAAATCAATGCTTTCTTTGCGAACACCGGCTTTGACAATAAGGTCATCAGCAATCACCCATTTGGTTTGTAAAAAGCCAGCAACACTTTGCATATCCATTTCTGGAACCCAGATACGGCCATCAACAAGTGGCTGCGAAGTCACATCGGTTAATGCATCGATACCATAAATAAATGAGGCTTCGATAGAATCAAAATCTATTAGGGTATTAAATGTTGCGCGTGCGCCTTTTTTCTCAGATCTTATAATTGACTGGCCGCCGTCATAATTTTCGTCTTGATTAGCAAGATTGGGGGAGAAGAAAAACACGTTTTCTATATCTTGCATATAAAGATCTAAGGTCATTTGGGTGTTATCAAATAGCGCGTAGTCTATGTACTTTAGGGTGATATTTTCGTTGCCTTCGGGGCCTTGTGGTTTACCTTGTTTTTGTAATTCAGGTGGTACATGGATTGCGTAGGTTTTTTCGCCTAAGCTGATATCGCCAGCAACATCGCCAAGGTCAGTTTTTTGCTGCGAACTGAAGTAGTTATAACTAAATTGTAGCTGTTTTTCGTCATCAAAATCATAGCCCAATTTAGTAAAGTAGTTTTGTGTAACTGCGTCAGATAAACCATATTGTAAACCGAGTATGTCACCCTGGGCATCGCGTTGTACGCCATTTTCTTCATAGCTGGCAGTAACTAAATAGCTAAATTTGTCAGCACGGCCATTAATGGCTGCTGATAGCCTTGCACCGGCACTTTCCTCAAGTTTTACCGCACTAAAGCGACTCGATAAACTTATTTCACCTTCGGTTTTACCATCACTTTTTGCTTGTTTAGTGATGTAATTAATAATACCACCTGATGCACCGTTACCGTAAATAGAGGTGGCACCTTTGATCACCTCAATGCGGCCGATAGCACTTGGGTCGAGGCTCTTTATACCTAAAGAGCCATTACGCAGTGGGGTTGATTGCGGCACGCCGTCAATCATTATAAGTGGTGCACGACCACGCAGCGTTTGCCCGGTATTACTCGAACTACCTGTATCAGGAGCAAGGCCCGGCACCATTTGCGCAAGTAAGCTTTGTAGCTCTGGATTTACTTTTAAATGCTCTTCGATTTGCTGTTGATTGATAATAGTAATTGATGCGGGAACCTCATCAATGCTTTCAAAAACACGGCTACCAGAGACAACCACACGCTCCATTTGTGCATCGGTTAATTGGTTTTTATTGATTGCTTCATCGGCAAAAGTGGCAGTGCTTACAGCGAGGGCTAATAAAGTGAAAGAGGTTTTAAACATGAAGATCCTTTACGACTATGTAATTATGAGATATTGCTGTTTTTATTGGCGCAATAATAAGTGTAAAGAAGTGTAAAGGCAAGGGTATTGATAGTTATTATCAATTGCATTTTGTTTTTTGCTATTCAAAAAAGTTAAACATCAGCATTATGCTTGCAAAAAATGCCAACCAAAGCGGCGCACTTGCTTGATATTTTCCGACATTAAAAAGTTGATAACAAAAACCAATAAGCAGTAGTAGCTCAATAAGTAGCTGGAGTGGAAAACCCACAAAGGCATAAATGATTCCTATCACTGAGAGAAAGCTATTACCTGATAGTTTGCTCAAGGTGCCAGTAAAAAACTCGGCTGCTATAAAAAAGCACAAGTGGTTGATTATAAATAATAATAGAACACTTTTCATAGCTCTCGTCCTTAAGCTTTTTTCCTGATGCGCTAATAAGTGATTAATTCCATGTAATTGGTACGATTAATTTTAGGAGCTAAAATAGGAAAAATAAAGCAACGTCACTTGTTTAAAGTATGAGTTGCCACAAGGCAAAAAGTACATTTACATCGAGTCAGGAACGGCAGTTATTTGAAAGGTAAGGGTGGCATGAGTTGATCTGACAGTGTTACTGGTGGTGTGAACTTAAAGTTATTGTTCAACATCACCAGTGCGAGCTGATTTATTAAAACGTTATAATGCTGGGTTATCTATAATGGCGCTTATACCAAAAGTAACCCCCGCTGATAGTAAAAAAAGCAGGCAGTAGTGCAACCAATAGCCATAACATTTGCACCAAAAAACCGGCAAAATCGCCAATATGAAATTTGTATTTAAAATTCCACGCGCGAGTTGTGAGGTTGGCTTTTGAGGCATCGTAAGATTGCAGGACTTGACCGGTGTATTGATCGGCCCATACCCAACTATAAGCATGACTTTCATCAGGGTTTCTTACTCTAAGTGCAACTGGGTCGCTGGCTTTTTTAGGCAAATAGATACGAAATAATTCAGCCTCAGGAAATACAGCTAATGCGTTTTGTATAGCCACTGCAAAGTTATCGCCATTGATTATATTTGGCACCTCGAGTTCCGGCGCTTTAGGGCGTGCCTCTACATTATTTTGTGTTACAAACTCAAGCACTGCTTTGGTCTCGTCTTTCCAGTGAAATGCCATACCAGTAAAGGCAATTAAAATAAGAGGGATAAATAGATACATGCCAATCACTGTATGGAGTTGGTAAAGCAAAATACGTAATTTAGCCTTGGGTTTTATTACTAAACGTTTTAGGCGATTTTTAGGTTTAAGCCACATGTATACGCCAACGAATATATTGATAATAAAAATTAACGCACAGATAGAGACCCAATTGCGCAGCGGCTTTTTGCCATCTGTATCTTGGTATAATAGCCAACGATGAACGGCCATGGTAAAGCCATACACTGTACTGTAATAATCATATTTGAGCAGTACTTGTCCGGTATATGGGTTAACGCTGATATAGTTTTTATCAGCAAGCTGGGCTTGCCATGCAACAGTGGGCTGCTGCTCTGGCATAAGTAAAGTGACATTTTGTTTGGAGTGAATAGCCAGCGTATTGATAAGCACCGGATAGGCCAGTGGTGTTGATTGCGGGGTTACTGTCCAATATTGCGGGTTAATGATTTGCTGAATGTCTTTTGCGTAAATTAAAATAGCGCCGGTGATGCTTAAACAGATCAAAAACAGCCCACTAACTAATGTCAGTATTAAATGAGTACGGCGTAACCACAGCTTTAACAACACAGATATCCTATGATATTTATAAAAATAAAGATGCGATGATAAATGAGAACGCGAGCTGTTTTCAATAAAAATCCGATTAAATGCAATTATGAGTTCGCATCATGGTTTGTTATTGTGGCTGTTTATATTCAATAATACATTGCTCAATAGCAAATTCATGGTGTAAATAGTCTTTAATTGCGTCAATATCAAGTGGCTGAGTAGCTATGATCACCAGTTCACAACAGGTCGTTTTCTCATCAATTTGCCAGGCTTTAATGCTGAGTACTTGGCTAATTGTAAAGTGCTTTTGTAACGCATTAGTGATTGCTTCACGATTAAAGTTATTGGGCGCAGCTTGCATAAGAATTTTGCAACTTTCAATCAGTAGTAATACCCCGTGATAAATTACATATGCCGAAATGAATACTGTGGCAATCAAATCAACAATATACCATTGATAGAGAATAATTAAGGTACCAGCCACAATTACCACGATCGAGGCCATAGCATCAGACACATTATGAATAAATGCAGCGCGAATATTCATGCTATTTTTTGCCCCCGCACGAAAGGTCAACACCGCCGTCGCAACATCAATTACTAGTGCTAATGCTGCCACCCACACTACAATCCAGCCATCGATTGGGGTTGGGTTAAAATAGCTGTCAATGGCTTCTAGTATTAAAAATCCACCAATAATGATTAAGGTGCTGCTGTTTAACAATGTGGCTAAAATTTCTGCACGTTTATAACCAAAATGATAGTGCTCGTTAGCGGGTTTATTACCAATTCTACGGGCGATTAATGCGATAAAAATAGCCGCTGCATCACTGAGATTATGCAGTGCATCGGCAATTAAAGACAGACTGCCAGAGATGAGACCGCCAACAACTTGGGCAATAGTAAGTAGCACATTGATAAAAACAGCGAAGCCTAGCTGGCGATCACTTTGGTCGTCATTGTGATGACTATGAGAATGTTGATGAGCCATATTCAGTATTGCCTAAGTTGTTATTATATTGATACTGCTATACTAAATGAGCATTGCTGAATTAGCCAGCGGCATAAAGTTGGCATCTGTCGCGAGCGGTTAAGCACTTCTCAGTAACGAAAAGATGTGTTAAGTTAGCTTGGAAATCGTTCAAAGGATATATTGCTTGAAGCAATTAGTGTTGTTAATCTTAGCGTTTGTACTACTTCAGCCTGTGCTGGATAGTTTTGACGTGGCTGATCATAACACTGCTATTAATGTAACTTCGCAATTATTACATCAACAAAGTCAATTAGACGAACACTGCTCTGTCAATAACGATCATGATATTCATCAACTGCAACATCAGCAATTAAGCCAAGCCTTAGCTGATAACGCCGATGATGCGCATTGTCATGTATGTCATATCCCCGCATTTTTTACTGAGCCGTGGCAGCAGCATGTCAATTTACCAAGCTACGACATTATTAGTTTGAACGCCCCTGCATTTAATTCGCGTCTGCTTATTCCTGATCTACGCCCTCCAATTACTCACTCACTAAGTTAATTTTTAGCTGGCCAACATCATGGTCACCGATTTATTTAGTAAGAGTATATGTTATGAATTTATACAAACCATTTGGGTTTGCTTGTCTGTGTGCGACTGTATTAGCTGCACCACCCGCATTGGCTGCGCCAACGCATAATACCGGCGATTTAACCTGGTTGTTGTTGCAATTAAAACAACACCCAAATTTACAGGCTGATTTTCAGCAGCTGCAAAGTGCCACTGCATCTGTGCGAGCCGCAGGGCAATCTCTATATAATCCAAACCTTGAGTCGAGTATTGAAAAAGAAGGCGATGCTAATAATTTTAGTATTGGGCTGAGCCAAACATTTGATATTAATGATCAACAACAGGCACAACACAGTGCGGCGCTACTTACACTGGTTGCACAGCAGCAGCGTTTGCAATTAACGTATTTACAATTAGTTGAACAAACCCTGATTGCGCTTATCAATTGGCGCAGTAGTAAAGCAGCTTTTCAGTTAGCGCAACAGCAAGAGCAGCAATTAGAGCGTTTAGTTACCGTGGTTAAGCGCCGTCGAGCGGCCGGAGAAGTCGGGTTGCTGGATGAACAATTAGCATTGTACTCACTATCAGAAATTTTGAATCAAACCGCCCAACAAGCCAGTGCTTATGCAGATGCTAAATTAGCTGTGCAGGCACTGTTACCAACGTGGCACGAAGATGGACAGCTGACACCTGAACAGTTACTCAGTGGTATTAAACTCACTACAGATACTGAAAATGTGGTCCAACATCCACAACTTTTGCTGGTGAAATCACAATGGCAACAACAGCGTCAGCAAGTAAAGGTGATCAAAGCAGAGCGAGCCGTCAAACCAACCATTGGGCTTGTAGCAGGTAAAAATGGTGATGATAACCTTGTCTCTGTGAGTTTTTCTATGCCGCTGAATATAGTGAATAATTTTAGCGATGAATACCAAGCCGCTGAATTTACGGTGATGTCAAAAGAAGCCGAATATCAAGCTTTAAAGCGCACTATGACGTTTCAAGCACAAGCCAGTAAAGAGGTGATGCAAGCGTACGCTCAGCGCGTTAAGCGTTGGCAGTCGATTAACCAAGCAAATGCAGATAGCAGCCTTGCGTTGATAGAGCAACAATGGCAAAGCGGTGATATCAGTACCGCTGAGTACTTAACCATGCGCCAACAGCGTATTTCAGGATTACTTGCTGGCATTGAAATTGTTCAGCAGAGCCAACTGGCGAGTGTGAATTGGTTAACGCAAAGTGGTCAACTTAGCCATTATATTTCTACCTTTACGGATCCCCTAACTGATGGAGCTGCACTATGACGCGCTTAAAAATTATTCTTTCTGCTCTGCTATTTATTTTTAGCAATTTAGGGCAGGCAACCACTGTTGCACAACAAAAGTTTGATGATACAAAAACAGGTCATCAACACAGTGAAGAAGCACCGCACGCTCATACACCAGATGCAGCCCTTGATCATAGTGCTACCACAGCAGTACAACCGAGTGAGAATGTTGCACATGATCAAGCCGGCGGGGTACGTTTAACCCCGACACAAATGCGTTTAGCAAATGTGCAGATCAGCCCATTAGAAAAGCACACTTATCAAGCGCAGTTGTATGCCCCTGGTGAAATCAAAGCTAATGGTTATAGCAGTTATGTGTTGTCGCCACGGGTAGATTCAATTGTGGTGAAACGTCACGCAACCTTAGGACAACATATTCAAGTAGGCGCACCGTTAGTGACTTTATTTAGTGCTGAGGTCGCCAGTGCACAAACCACTTATCGATTAGCTAAAGCACAGTGGCTGCGGGTGCAAAAAATGGGCAAAGGTACGGTGAGCGAAAAACGCTTACTCACAGCCAAGGCCGAATATGAAGTGGCTCACAGTCAACTTGTGGCGTTTGGTTTATCGGCTAAAGCAATTGCGCAAAGTGCGGTCAGCCCAGCCGATAAACTGGGGGAGTACACATTATTTGCTGGTACGTCAGGGGCTGTGCTCAGTGATAATTTTGCACAAGGGCAGCGGGTCGATGCGGGAATTGAACTGATGCTGATTGCTGATGAAAGTCTACTGTGGGTTGAAGCGCAATTGTCGGCAAATCAAACCATTAATATTGATACAGGGACAATAGCGCAAGTGAAAGTGAATCAATTCACATACCCAGCCAAGGTGATCCAAGAAGCACACACTATAGATCAGATCACTCGTTCACGGATTGTGCGTTTAAGTGTACAAAACAGCCAGCATCAATTACACCCAGGGATGTTTAGTGACGTGTATTTTGAATTTTCAACTGAGCAACAAGTGTTGGCAGTACCAGAGCAAGCTCTACTTAGGAACCCAGATGGTGATTGGGCGGTATATGTGCAAGATGAAGACGGTGAACTTATAGCAACTGAAATTGAACGTGGCCGACGGTTTGGTCAGCTTCGTGAAATTAAAGGATTAGCTGAGGGCACTAAAGTCGTTACTCAAGGAGCATTTTTTGTCGCATCAGAACAAGCTAAAGGCGGTTTTGATCCGCACAACCATTAGGAGCTAACACTATGTTTAATAATATAATAGATAGTGCGATTGCTAATCGACTACTGGTTTTGCTGACTCTTTGTGTATTAATTGTCACCAGTGTTGTGGTGATCCCAAAACTCAACCTTGATGCTTTTCCAGATGTTACCAATGTGCAAGTGGCTGTTAATACCGAAGCACCAGGTTTGGCTGCCGTTGAAGTTGAGCAGCTGATCACTTACCCAATTGAAGCGGTCATGTATGCATTACCTGATGTAGAGCAAGTTCGTTCGATTTCTAAAACGGGGCTTTCTGGTGTTACCGTGGTTTTTAAAGAAGGGGTGGATATCTATTTTGCCCGCCAACTGGTATTTGAGCGTTTGCAAGCAGCGAAAGAACTGATCCCGGACGGGATTGGCTTGCCAGAAATGGGCCCGAATACGTCAGGGCTCGGGCAGGTTTACCAATACTTATTAGCGGCATCACCTGAGTCTGGCTTGGATAGTATGGCGCTGCGCAGCTTAAACGATTGGATTGTCAAATTGCTTATTCTACCTGTTGATGGGGTTACCGAAGTACTGTCGTTCGGTGGTGATGTGCGTCAATACCAAGTAAATCTTAACCCAAATAAGTTATTGGCTTATCAGCTCGAACAACAACAAGTGGTAACTGCACTGGAAGAAAACAACACTAATGTAGGTGGCTGGTATATGAACCGCGGCCAAGAGCAGTTAGTTATTCGTGGAACAGGTTGGTTCAATGCCGGCACACTAGGGCTGCAAGAAATAGCACAAACGCCATTGAAAACCATCAATGGCACAGTGATCACCATTGCCGATGTGGCAGAGGTGACGCTTGGCAGTGAAATTCGCCAAGGTGCCGCTACGATGAGTAAAAAAGATGGTCAAGGTAATGTGCAATCATTAGGTGAAGTGGTGACAGGGGTGGTATTAAAACGCATTGGTGCAAATACCAAGCAAACCATTGATGGTATTAGCGCGCGGATTGCGATGATCAATCAAGCACTACCAGAGGGAGTAACGTTTGAACCGTTATATGACCAAGCTGATTTGATCACCAAAGCGGTTGATACTGTGGTGGATGCCTTGCTATTAGCGTTTGTATTTATTGTGGTTGTGCTGGCGTTGTTTTTAATGAATTTACGCGCCACATTATTGGTTTTATTGTCTATACCAATCTCCATTAGTATGGCTTTATGTGTCATGTCGTGGTTAGGGCTCTCGGCTAATTTGATGTCACTCGGTGGTATTGCTGTGGCAATTGGTATGCTGGTGGATGGCTCGGTGGTGATGGTGGAAAATATTTTTCGTCACTTAACTAACAATACTCATGCTGATCACTCACCGGCTAAATTGATTACTGTGGCGGCTAAAGAAGTTGCCAGGCCGGTATTTTTTGCTGCACTAATTATTTTAGTCGTGTTTATGCCGCTGTTTAGTTTTGAAGGTGTAGAAGCTAAATTATTCCAGCCAATGGCTATAAGTATCATGTTAGCCATTATTTCTGCTGTGATTGTTGCGCTAGTAATCGTGCCAGCAATGGCAGTGTATTTATTTTCTAAAGGTGTCACAGTTAGGCGCAGTGTATTACTTGAGCCGTTAGATAAAACTTATCAAATATGTTTACGCTGGGCAATGAACGCACGTAAAACGGTGATCTCGCTGGCGGGAATATTAGTGGTGATTGCTGGTATCTTATTGCCGCAACTAGGTACTGAGTTTGTGCCAGAGCTTGAAGAAGGCACTATTAACTTACGGGTAACGCTGGCACCTTCGGCAAGCTTGGATACAGCATTAATGGTCGCTCCTAAGTTGGAAGCGATATTATTGGCCTTTCCTGAAGTTGAGTATGCACTTAGCCGAATTGGTCGCCCAGAAGTCGGGGGGGATCCAGAGCCAGTTAATAATATTGAAATTTACTTAGGTTTAAAGCCGGTGAGTGAATGGCAATCAGCTGCTAATCGTGCACAACTGCAAGTGTTAATGGAACAAAAATTAGCGCAGTTTCCTGGTTTATTGTTTAACTTTTCACAGCCGATAGCCACGCGGGTGGATGAGCTACTATCAGGGGTGAAAGCGCAACTAGCGATTAAGCTGTTTGGTGCTGATTTAGATGTGTTAGTCGCTAAAGGGCAGCAAATTGAGCAAGCTGTAAAAGGTGTTGCTGGCGCTAAAGATGTGGCAATGGAACAAATTGCTGGTGAAGCACAATTAGTGATAAAACCGAACCGCTTAGCACTTTCTCGCTATGGTTTATCTGTGGGGGATTTAATGTCGATAGTGCAAGATGGCATTGGCGGCACTGCGGCAGGGCAAATTATTAATGCCAATGAGCGGTATGATATTTATGTGCGCATTGGTGCAGAGTTTCGTGACAGCCCAGAAGCCATTGCAGACCTGCGTTTATTATCACCGACAGGTGCCGTGGTTAGGGTTGGGGATGTCGCAACGGTTAATATTGAATCTGGTCCGCCACAAGTGCGTCGTGATGACGTTCAGCGCCGAGTAGTGATCCAAGCCAATGTACAAGGGCGCGATATGGGCTCAGTCGTCGCGGATATTCGCCTTGCCATAGCTGAGCAAGTTGATTTACCCGCAGGTTATGGTGTGAATATCGGCGGTCAATTTGAAAACCAACAACGGGCGCAGCAACGTTTATCTATCGTGGTGCCTATTTCGCTGGCTTTGATTGCATTACTTTTGTATTTTGCATTTGGCTCAATAGGCCAAGCATTGCTGATTTTAGTCAATGTGCCGTTAGCAGTTATTGGTGGTGTGGTTGCACTTTACGTATCGGGGCAATATTTATCAGTGCCAAGCTCTGTGGGTTTTATTACCTTGTTTGGGGTAGCTGTGCTTAACGGCGTGGTGATGGTAGAGAGTATTAATAATCGTGTTAAAGCGGGAGATAGTCTACAAAGCGCAGCATTTAATGGCGCACTATCTCGGCTGCGACCCGTACTAATGACGGCGTTAACCTCAGCGCTTGGTTTGATACCCATGTTGATATCAACAGGGATCGGCGCTGAAATTCAAAAACCATTAGCAACGGTTATTGTTGGCGGATTATTTACCGCAACCTTTCTTACCTTATTTGTATTGCCGGTACTCTACACTCAATTTAGTCAGCAGTTTTACCGTGTCAATGGGAATAAAAACTAGCTCTACTGCAGTACCTTACACAAGGCGCATAAACTTGCGTCTTGTGCTATTTAGTGCATTAATATAAGTAAGTTTCTAAAACAATAAAAAGTTGATTATGGAAATACAATGCTGAATGGCCTGTTAAAAAATAAAAGCCAATCTATACGGACGAAACTGATTGTTACTTTTATTGTCATTGCGCTAGCACCATTATTTTTAATGTCTTGGTTTAGTCTTCAACATGTAAGCAACTCCCTTGAAAAAAGCGCCCAAACTGAACTTGGTGAATTAAGCAGTATTGGTAAGCAATTTGCGAATATTTGGTTTGCAGATCACATTAAAGACCTATATCTATTAAATGATCAACTAAGTCATAGCCAGCTAAATAAACGGCTACTGATTGATGAGTTTGTTGATCGATATGATTTTGTCAATGAAATTCATATTATCTTCGACCCCTCAAATACCCCAAACCCAGTTAATAACAGTGCGTTTTCAGCCTTAAATCGTGATCAGTTAATTGCGATGCTAGCGGCTATTGAGCAAGGGCAAAAAAGTGTATTTATATCTTCAATGGGGGCTGAAACACATCATTTTGTGGCGTTACCTATGATAGACGAGCAACGCGGACTTTATGCAATAGTATTAGCGAATATAAATTTTCAAGGCTTGCTCGATAATTTAGAACATATTCATAATAATAATGAGGGACTAACTTTCTTTATTGTGAAAGCAGGTGAAATCAAAGGTGCCCAATTGCACCCGAGTGTATTACCAAAAGCTGATTATTTTACTAATGTGGCAAATACTGAACAGGTTTTTACCTATCGAAAAATAGATGACACATTACACTATGCCATTTTAACGGACTTGAATTTTGCAAACGCCACAGGCTGGCAGCTATTGGTTGAAAAGCCTGCAGCCGTTATGTTGCAAGGTGCCAGTGACTATAAGTTTGCAGCTGTGGTTGCTAATGCTTTTGCATTTTTAGTGATCTTAATTCTATCGTGGTGGTTTGGACGACGTTTATCTCGCCCGTTCATTAGCCTTGCCAATGCCAGCGCTGAAATAACCCGAGGTGAGCGCAACAATATTCCTATTCTGGAAGACAGTAGTGAATTACATCAGCTGTCGATTGATCTAGAACACTTAGTCAGTAGTAAGGTACAACAGCAAGAACGGCTAGAGCATCAAAGCACAGCGCTTCAGCTTGCCTTAAAACAGTTAGCGGAACAAAAAAGTGCACTTGATGAACATGCAATTGTTGCTGTGACCGATATCAAGGGCACGATCACCTTTGTTAATAAGAAATTTTGTGAGATCAGCGGTTACAGCGAAAGTGAATTGTTAGGAAAAAACCACCGTATTTTAAACTCTGGGACTCATCCTAAAGATTTTTTTAAGGACATGTATAAAGCCGTAACCGCAGGCAATGTATGGCATGCGCAAATCTGTAATCGAGCAAAAAATGGTGACTTTTATTGGGTCGATACTACAGTTGCGCCTTTTTTAGATGAACAGGGCAAGCCCCAAAGTTATATCGCTATTCGCACCGACATCACAGCATTAAAACTACAAGAATTTGAACTCGAACAACACAAAACACAATTACAATTAGTGTTGGACAGCACTGCAGTAGGGATTTGGGACTGGTATGTAGATACTGGCAAAGCATACTTTAATAACCGCTGGGCGAGTATTATCGGTTATAAATTGGAAGAACTACAACCAACTGATTTTAATACATGGAACAAATATACTCATCCAGATGATCTTGTTACTTCAGGGCAGCTTTTAGAGCAGCATTTTGCGGGTGAGAGCGATTATTATGTCTGCGAAGTTCGTATGTTGCATCGTCTCGGACATTGGGTGTGGGTACTGACCACAGGACGTATCGTTGAGCGCAATAGTGATGGCTCTGCAAAACGAATGATAGGTACTCACCTTGATATTACAGAGCGAAAAGAAACAGAAGCACAATTACAATTGAGTCGCGACCGATTTGTGTCTCTGGTCGGCAATATTCCAGGCATTGTGTATCGATGTAAATACGATGCCCAATGGAGCATGCTCTACCTGAGTGAACAAACAAAAGTTATTACCGGCTATGAACCAAATGATTTAGTTGATAATCATAAGCTTAGCTTTGTTGAATTAATTCACCCGGATGATGTTGCTAGCGTGGCTGAGAAAGTAAGAGTCGATATTGATGCTCGTCAGCCATGGTCATTAGAATACCGTTTGGTCGCTTCTGATGGCTGTATTCATTGGGTACATGAAAAAGGTCAAGCAGTGTATGATCAGGCTGGCAACGTATTGTATTTAGATGGTTTTATTCATGATATAACCGAGCGTTATCATACTCAATCGACACTTTATCGCCAACAAAGTTTACTTGAAGCAATGAGTAAACAAGGCCAAATTGGTGCCTGGGAAGTGGATTTAGAAGCACAGACAATGTATTGGTCCGATGAAGTCAAAGCAATTCATGAAGTCGCTGGCGACTACCAGCCAGTAATAGGGCAAGCTCTTGATTTTTATAAGCAAGGTGAACATCGTGATAAAATTAGCGAACTGTTTGAAGATGCAGTTATTAATGGTAATAGCTGGGAAATTGAGTTAATCCTTGTCACAGCGTTAGGCAATGAAAGGTGGGTTAAGTCGATAGGGCAAGTTGAATTTAAAAATGAACGTTGCGTGCGTGTGTATGGTTCATTTCAAAATATTGATACTTATAAACATCTCGAATTAGAGAGTAAAAAAGCCAACCAATATAATAAAAACCTAGCGAGTTTAACCGTCTCACCTGAGTTATTGGCAGGTAATTTCGATGTAGTAAAAAATTTAGTGACGCAGTCAATGTGTGATGTACTTGATGTGCAACGCTCAGCAGTGTGGGTGTTTGATGAAGCTAGCGATGAAATGACGTGCGTGAGTTTATTTATCGATGATCAAGGTTTTGTTGAGCAGCCTTTAGTGCTTAAAGCGAGTGAATTTCCCGCTTATTACCAAGCAATATTTGCACAAGGTTTAGTGGCAATTAATGATGTTAATAGCCATCCTGCAACCGCCGAATTGATTGACACTTACACAACACCATTAAATATTAATTCGATGCTCGATGCCGTTATATCTACCGGTGAGGGTATATTAGGAGTGCTCTGTGCGGAAAGTGTCGGTAGCTATCGCTGTTGGAGCCAAAATGAAGAAACCTATTTACGCTCTTTAGCGACCTTAGTGGGCAGCGTGTTAATGTCGCAAAGGCGTAAGCAAACCGCCCAAGAGCTGAAAATTGCATTAGTCAAAGCCAATGCTGCTGCAACAGCAAAAAGTCAATTTTTAGCAACCATGAGTCATGAAATTCGTACCCCAATGAATGGGGTGTTGGGTATGCTTGAGCTGATCGAACTTGAAGCGTTGACCAAGCCGGTGCGAACGAAAGTCGCGATAGCAAAAAATAGCGCGCATTCTTTATTGTCGGTGATCAATGATATTTTAGATTTTTCGAAAGTTGATGCCGGTAAAATCGAGCTAGAAAGTATCAACTTCAATGTCTGTAATTTACTCGGAGAGGTGGCGGAATCTCAAGCCCTTGCGGCGCAAGATAAAGATATCGAAATCATTATTGATTTAGTGGCTGTGACACCGGTGCAATTTAAAGGCGATCCGGGGCGTATTCGCCAAGTGCTGACCAATTTACTGAGTAACGCTGTTAAGTTTACTGCGCAAGGTGAAGTATTGATCCGCGCATCAGTAACTCCTATTGAACAACAATATCAGCTCAGTATTAGTGTAAAAGACTCTGGCATCGGAATTGATCTAACCAAGCAAGAAGATTTATTCAGCCCATTTTCGCAAGTAGATGCCTCGACTACGCGTGAATATGGCGGCACTGGATTAGGTTTGGCGATTAGTAAACAATTGTGTGAGTTAATGGGTGGAGAAGTAACGTTAGTCAGTGAGGTAGGGCATGGTTGTGAGTTTACCGCGACAGTGATGCTAGAGGCGGGAAGTGACACTGAGCGTAGTATACCGACCATAGATATGACCAAGCTCACTATATTGGTGGTTGATGATAACGAAACCAATCGGATTGTGATAAGCCAACAGCTTGCTCATTGGGGTGCAAAAGTTGAGCTTGCTTGTAATGCAGCACAAGCCTTGCAGTTATGTAAAAAGCGCCTTGCAGATAAACTTAATTTGTATGATATTGCCGTGTTGGATATGCAAATGCCAGGAATGGATGGCTTAGCACTGTGTCGAAAATTAAAAGCCGATGATGATTTTAAAGCAATGCCATTAGTAATGATGACCAGTATTGCTGGCATGGAAGGAGTACAACGTTTTAGCGATGCAGGGTTCCAAGCGTATTTTCCAAAACCTATCACTACGGCTGATTTGATCAGTGCCATGGCGGTGATCGCTCATGGTGGTAGCGCCGATTTACCTTTAGTGACATCAAGTTATATATCCTCACTGCGTAGTGATCAGCATAGAGCAAATAGCCATATTTTATTGGTTGAAGACAATCCGATTAACCAGCAAGTATCTAAACTAATGTTAAGTAAACTGAATTTTACCGTAACGCTAGCGGAGAATGGTCAGCAAGCCCTTGATATTTTAGCGAAAGTACCTGCAGAACACTTTAATTTAGTGCTCATGGACTGCCAAATGCCGGTGCTGGATGGATTTGACGCTACTCGCGCAATTCGTGCCGGTGAGGCGGGTGCTAAACATCAACAGATCACAATTATTGCACTCACAGCCAATGCAATGGATGAAGACAAACAGCTGTGTTTAGCGTCTGGAATGGATGACTACTTGGCTAAACCAATTCAACTACAAATATTAAAAGATAAACTAGATCAGTATTAAACAATGCAGTAATAAATAAGAGAGCTTATGACAGACCAAAAAACGATTACCTTAAGAGATGCGCAGCCTTCGGATGCTGCTACTATTTTGCATTTTATTACCGAATTGGCAATTTATGAAAAAGAGCCCGATGCGGTTAAAACCGATGAACAGGCGATTTTAAAAACCCTGTTTAGTGAAGGTGCAACAGCGCATAGTTTGATTTGTTTTGAAGGCGATACGCCAATTGGCTTTGCGGTGTACTTTTACAATTATTCGACTTGGCTTGGCAAGAATGGCTTGTACCTTGAAGACTTATATGTCAGCCCAGATAGCCGAGGTAATGGTGCGGGTAAACTGATTATGCAACATTTGGCACGCCAAGCTATCGCAAAAGATTGTGGCCGTTTTGAATGGGTGGTACTTGACTGGAATCAACCTGCGATCGATTTTTACAATAGTATGGGGGCAGAGCCACAAAATGAGTGGATCATTTATCGGCTTACAGGACAAGCATTAATTGATTTTGTCGAGAAATAAAAATACGTAATATAAATAAAAATCATTTGCATCAAGTTGTTTGACTGTGTAAATTAATCACATCATTTAATTTTGTGCAGGTGATTTTTATGTCACACCCACAGTTTCACAGCAGCAATAAATTGTCTCAGGTTGAGCAAGTATTAAGTCCTTGGCAAGCCAACATCATTGCTGGAAATACAGCGTTTGAACGCGGTGCTTTAATTGAAGCTCGCGATAAATACACGACAGCACACACCCTCTCAGCTCGTTTATTAAGCCAATTTAGCCAAGCAAAAATATGCCAGTCAGTTATTAGCGCAATTGAACATTGCTGCCCCGCATTCGTTGTTGCCGCTCATAATTTAGCGGATACATATCGAGCCATGAACCAAGCAGAGCAAGCGTGTCAGTGTTTGTGTGATGTGCATATAAGTTTAAGTCATTTGCTCCAGCATCCATGCGATACGGTGCGTACAGTGGTTGTGCACCATCATCACAAAACCTACACAGAGTTAGTACAGTTTGCCAAATTGCACAGTCATTACCCGCAATTAATAGAACAAATCAATCAGACGTTAAGTTACACCCCAGATCAAACTGCCACTGTGCATTGATCACTTATCTTAATCCGACAAGGAACAATTATGGCGTTTACATTACCCCCATTACCATATGAGTACGATGCGTTAGAGCCACATTTAGATGCTAAAACTATGGAGATCCACCATACTTTGCATCATCAAACATATATCAATAAAGCCAATGCGGCACTTGAAAATACCCAGTATAGTGATACTGATGTACATGAGTTACTCGCAAAGATTGACACGTTGCCAACTGAGCTGCAAAAAGTAGTGCAAGAGCATGGTGGCGGACATGCAAACCATTCATTGTTTTGGACAGTAATGAGCCCCAATGGTGGGGATCAGCCAAAAGGGAGCTTATTAGATGCGATCACAGAGCAGCTTGGCGGCTTTGATAACTTTAAAGAGTCATTTACAGCGGCAGCTGTTAGTCGCTTCGGCAGTGGCTGGGCGTGGCTAAGTGTTAATAAAGATAACCAGCTTGTGGTGGAAAGTAGTTTAAATCAAGATAGTCCATTAATGCACGGCAACACGCCGATTTTAGGTTTAGATGTGTGGGAGCACGCCTATTATCTGAAATACCAAAACCGCCGCCCGGAGTATATCGCAGCATTTTATAATGTTATTAATTGGGCTGAAGTTGAGCGTCGTTATTTAGCTGCTACCAGTAAATCAATCAGCGAATAAAGGTTGAGTGCCGAAAATGGCTAGTAAACTGTGTTTTTTCACGTACTCTATTAGCAGATGTATAGTTAAGAGCACCTTATGGATACTAGCCATTGGCAACTTGCCAGACAAAGCCGCGACCATCGTTTTGATGGACTCTTTTTCATCGGTGTTAAAAGCACCGGTATTTATTGTCGGCCAATTTGTCCTGCCCCTACTGCAAAAGAGCAAAACGTAGAGTACTTTCAATATGCGCACAATGCTGCCCAGGCTGGATTTCGCCCGTGCATTCGTTGTCGTCCAGATAGCGCCCCTGGAAGTAGCGCATGGCAAGGAACAAAAACCACAGCGCTGCGAGCCAAACAGCTGATAGACAGTGACTTAACAACGCAACATAGCTGTGAACAGTTAGCTGAGCGACTCGGCGTGAGTAGCCGCTATTTAAGGCAGTTATTTCAGCAACATTTTGGTATCTCAGTAACTCAGTATCGGTTATTTAATCAATGTCATTTTGCTAAAAAACTGCTGCAAGAAACTAATTTATCGGTATCTCAAGTTGCTTTTGCAGCGGGCTTTAATAGTATTCGTCGCTTTAATGATGCGTTTTTACAGCAGTTACATATTTGCCCGTCAAAAATGCGTGGTGAGCGCAGCACAACACGTGCGATTTTGACGCTTAAATTACCTTTTCGGCCCCCTTATAATTGGACTGCGTTACAGCAATTTTTAGCTAAGCGGTTAATTTCACCTCTTGAGTGGCTTGGCGAGACATATTATGGTCGCAGCTTTAAAAATCAGCATTGCCAAGGTCAGTTTACGGCTGAGTTTGTAGAGCACAAACATCACTTTTTAGTCAGCATTGATATTGATCAGCCGCGCTTTTTACAGCCTATTTTAAGTGAAATTCGCAGGGTGCTCGATTTAGATGCCGATACTGCGCAAATCGAACAACACCTAGCAACTCAACTTCAAGGGGCAATTGTGTTAACCCAAGGATTGCGGTTACCGGGTATTTGGTCGGTATTTGAGGCTGGTATTCGTGCGGTACTTGGCCAACAAGTAAGTGTAACTGCCGCGCATAACTTAGTGACTCAGCTGGTGGATGAACTGGGCGAACAAGATGGCGAGCGAGTGTATTTTCCAACCCCTGAGGTAGTGGCAAACAGTGAGCTGGCATTTTTTAAAATGCCTCAAGCGAGAAAGAATGCGCTGCGTAATTTAGCGCAGTTTTGCGCCGATAACCCTGATTGTCATCAGCTTGATCAATGGCTGCCACTCAAAGGGATTGGACCTTGGACAGTAAACTATGCAAAATTACGCGGCCAAAGTCAGCCCGATATTTTATTAGCGGGAGATTTAGGCGTAAAGAAAGCCCAAGCGGGGGCAAAACCATTTAATGATGAGATGTGCGCGCCATTTCGCTCCTATTTAACCTTTCAACTATGGCAGCAGCTAACATGACTATTATCCAAACCCGCATACCCAGCCCAATTGATGAGATTATTATTCAAGGTAACCAACACGGGGTCAGTTATGTGGGCTTTTATCCAGTTATAGAGTGCTCAGAAACCCCATTTTCAGATGTTGAGCAGCCACATATTTTAAATTGTGCTGCGCAGCTTAATGACTACTTTGCAGGCAAGCGAACAACCTTTGATGTCACTCTAGCCACCCATGGCACTGCTTTTCAACAAGCGGTATGGCAAGCGCTCACCGCGGTGCCATTTGGACAAACACAGAGTTATTCAGATATTGCTCATGCACTCAATAATCCCAAGGCAGTTCGCGCAGTGGGGGCTGCTAATGGTAAAAACCCAATCAGTATTATTGTGCCGTGTCACCGTATTATTGGTGCCAATGGTAAATTGACCGGCTATGCGGGTGGGCTAGAGCGCAAGCAGTGGTTACTTGAGCACGAAGGGATCATCTAAATTTTTTGGTTTAGTTACTAAACAATTCATTTTTTCGGTCTACACTTTAGATGAAACGTCTAGGGAGCAAGATAAAATGAAACAAAATAAACGTGTTAGGGATAATTTATTGGCGTTATTGGTACTCAGTAGCGGGTGTAGTTTGCTATCAACAGCGGCAATTGCTAACTCAACTGAACTAATTTTTTGTTATGAAGATAAAACTGTCGCGCCGATGTTTTTAGCGCAAAGCAATGAAATGTTAGGTACTCAACCAGAAGCATCGCTAGAAATCCTACAAAATCTAGATAATACACTTTCACAACTGTCTATTCGTTATCAGCGTAAAGCTTGGCTAAGTTGTTTAAATGATCTGCGTACAAATAAAGTGAATGCGGTTATTGCTACCTATCGACCTGAGCGAACTGAATTTGCCCAATACCCAATGGATGGAACTCAGCAACTGGATCCGCGTTTTGCAGTGAGTGAATTTGGCAGTTGTCTCATCGGGGGAAAAAAATTTCACCAGCAATGGCAAAGCCGCGAAGTATTTCAGACCAGGGCTTTTACATTAGCTATTGCGAACGGTTATGACTTAGGCAAGGTATTACATCAAGAGCCTTTTTTTGTTCAACATACTTCCTCAGTCGAAAAAGCCGTTGAGTTGATCGACCGTGGAGTCGTTGATGCTACGCTTGACGTGTGCCAAGTTGGCGATCGGAAAGTATCAAACTTCCGGTATAAAACAGCCCAAGTACAAGCCATTTATCCTCCACTTGAAAAAGCCCAAGGCTATTTGCTTTTCTCTAAGCAGTTTTATCAACAGCATAAGGCGCTTAGTCAACGTATTTGGCAAACCATCGCTGCACAAGATAATGCCAAGCTGTATGTTGAATATTTAGATAAAACTAATCACGAAGCTAGGGTCGTCAGTAGCAGGCACCGTTGAGTTATAGTTCTATAACACGGGTAAAAAAGGTGATGTTCAATCAAGATTAAGGTAGCATTAGCGCACTTTTTTCAGGGTAGGCATTTTCATGGCTCAGCTGTACTTTTATTATTCTGCAATGAACGCAGGTAAATCTACCACGCTTTTACAATCGGCATTTAACTATCGCGAACGCGGCATGGAGCCCGTTATTTTAACGGCTGCATTGGATGATCGTGCTGGTGTTGGTAAGGTATCTTCTCGAATTGGTTTACAAGCTGATGCACATATTTTTGATGCTGACAAAGATGTTTTTGAACTGATCAAACAGCTTAATAGTGAACAAAAACGTCATTGTGTGCTGGTGGATGAATGTCAATTTTTATCACGTCAGCAAGTAATGCAACTGACCGATGTGGTGGATGAATTAGGCATTCCGGTGTTGTGCTATGGCTTGCGTAATGACTTTAGAGGCGAGTTATTTAGCGGCTCGCAGTACTTACTAGCGTGGGCTGATAAACTGGTTGAACTTAAAACGGTGTGTCATTGCGGTCGCAAAGCGAACCATGTATTGCGTACGGATGAGCAAGGCAAAGCGATTGCCGATGGTAATCAAGTGGAAATTGGCGGCAACGACCGTTATGTGTCGGTGTGCCGCAAACACTATAAAGCTGCGTTAAACATGCAGCGCCGAAGTTAACGCTGCTATAAATTGATCAATATCGGCTCGAGTGATCTGTAAATGAGTTACTAAACGCAAAGTTTTGCTTGGGCTGAATACTATCCCTTGTGCTTTTAGTTGCTGTGCAATGGCATTAATATCAACACTATCAGCAACATTTGCATAGACCATATTGGTTGTATCGCGCGACAAGTCAACGTTAAAGCCTTCAATGGCACTGAGCTGCTGCGCTAAGTAACGCGCATTGCTGTGATCGTCGGCTAAACGGCTAACATTGTGCTCAAGTGCATAGTGGCCAGCGGCTGCCAGCATACCAGCTTGGCGCATAGCGCCGCCAAGTACTTTACGCCAACGCCTTGCTTTATTGATCAGTTCAACAGAGCCAAGTAGTAATGAGCCTACTGGTGCGCCTAAGCCTTTTGATAAGCAAATAGACACGGAGTCAAAGTGTTTAGTTATCTCGGTAATATCTACCCTAAGCGCAACCGCAGCGTTATAAACGCGAGCACCATCCAAATGCAGTGCTAATTGATGGCTGTGAGTGAACTCACGCGCTTGGGCTAAATAACTTAATGGCAGCACTTTACCGCCAATGGTGTTTTCTAAACTGAGTAAGCGGGTATTAGCAAAGTGAAAGTCTTTGGGTTTGATAGCGGCGCGTATTTTGTCAAAGCAGAGGCTGCCATCATTTTCATTCTCGATAGGTTGCGGTTGGATTGATCCAAGCACTGCCGCTCCACCGCCTTCAAATTTATAATTGTGTGCATTTTGCCCGCAAATATATTCATCACCACGTTCGCAATGAGCCATTAACGCTAATAAGTTTGCTTGGGTGCCGGAGCTACAAAACAATGCACTGGCAAAGCCATGACGCTGTGCTGCAACGCTTTCTAATTTATTAATACTGGGATCATCACCATATACATCATCACCTAAAGGGGCATTGAACATAATTTCGCGCATTTTAGCGCAGGGCTTAGTGACAGTATCAGAACGAAAATCAATCATGATATCTCCGGTTGTGTAAATTGCTGGCTGATCTCTTGGCGAGTTTGTTGATCAAAATAACTCCACGCAATAAAGCGACTCACTTTTTGCCCTTGCGCCATTTCAATGATTTTAACTTCAGCCACAGGGTGTGTTTTTAATTGTGCTTGTAACGTGGCTAAGTTTTCTTTTTTTGAAACTAAAGAGGTAAACCACATACACTGCTCAGCAAATAGGGCACTTTCATCGATCATGGTACAAATGAATTGCGCTTCGCCACCTTCACACCAAAGCTCATTATGTTGCCCGCCAAAATTTAAAGCCGATTTAGGGGCTTTGCCTAAGTTTTTCCATTTCCGCTCGCTACTTTGAGCTGCTTGTTGTTCACTGGCATGAAAAGGAGGGTTACACAATGTAATATGAAAAAGCTCTTTTGCATTTATTACCCCCTGAAAAATATGCTGCGACTGCTTTTGTAGCTTGACGGTAATTTTGCGATTATTAAATTGTACGATTTGTTTGGCTAATTTTACAGCGCTCGGATCTATATCTGAGCCTGTGACGCTCCAGTTATATTCATGGCTTGCTAGTAACGGGTAAATTATGTTCGCACCAGTACCTATATCCAGCACTTTAACTTGTCTGCCTTGAGGTATAACGCCTTGATTATCGTTTGCTAGTAAATCGGCCAAGTAGTGAATGTAATCAACGCGTCCTGGAATCGGTGGGCAAAGGTTGTGTTCAGGTATATCCCAAAAATCAACGTTATAGTACGCTTGCAAAAGTGCTTGATTAAGCGTTTTTACTGCTTTGTTATCACTAAAATCAATACTTTTAGTACCATTGGGAGTAAGCACGATATATGGTTTTAAAGTGGGCACTTGAATACTTAGGTAGTCTAAATCATAGCCTTCGTTATGGCGATTTCGAGGGTGTAGTTTTGATTTTAATGGTGTTGATTTCATAACAAATAATTAGCTTAACAAACAAAAAAATTATTTTACCAGAGAAACACATTGACGTGTGATCTTGTTTAAATTACTGGTAGGATGAGTTGCGGTTCATAACAATGACAACAAGGAACTGAAATGGCGATCGTACAAGAATCAGTATTTATTAAACTAACTGAGCTACAAACATTACATTTGCGCCGCATAGCAGATAACAGCAAAGCCGCTGGGCCAGCTGTGTTGTTTATGCATGGTGCTGTTGAAAACGGTAAAATATTTTATACGCATTCAAATAAGGGTTTAGCACCTTTTTTAGCTGAGCAAGGATATGTGTGTTATGTGGCTGATCTACGAGGTCGTGGTGGCAGCAAACCGGCTATCTCAAAGCATGCTCACTATGGCCAAACCGAAGCTATTATTGAAGATATTCCCGCTTTTATTGCTAAAATTACCGAGCGTGAAGGTAGACCACCAGCGTATTGGGTAGCCCATTCCTGGGGTGGTGTATTAATGAACAGTGTGTTTGCGCGTTTCCCACAGTATATCAATGATGTAAAAGCATGTGCTTACTTTGGTACTAAACGCTCGCTTTATAATCATCATCCACAAAAATACCTTCAAGGAAATTTGATTTGGTATTTTTTAGCGCCAATACTGGCTAAAAAACATGGTTATTTACCCGCCAAAAGACTCAAGTGGGGCAGTGATGATGAAACTAAAAAGTCGCATTATCAAAGTATGCAATGGGCTAAACGTAAACCATGGTTAGATAGCGACGACGGGTTTGATTACGCGCAAGCTGTGGCTGGCTTAAGTTTGCCACCGACCTTACACATAGGGGGGGTGAAAGACAAAGCGCTTGCACAACAAATTGATATTGAAAAATTTATTGCCGAGTCAGGTACTGGTATTCAACACCTGCAAATGTACGGGAAAAAACACGGCCATCAATATGATTACGATCATATTAATATGTTAACGCACGCCAGTGCTAAAGCAGATCAATTTAAGGATCTAGTGACGTGGTTTGAGCGTCATTCAGCAACGCCCTGAGTGGCGTTTCAAAACGTTTCCAGTGTTCTATTGCACGGTTATGTAGCGGTTTTCGTACTGCGGCTTTGCTAAGCGTGGTAACTGGTTTTTTTGATTTATAAAAGTCTAAACATTGTGCTTCAAATGCGGTACCTAAAAATGTAAATACGCTTTTTAACGTATCGCGCGGCTCGCTGATCAGTTGCTCATAATGAACATCTAAGATAGCCGAAGGTATTGCTTGTTGCCAATGCGTCATCAAACCTTGGTATAAATCATAGTAACGTTTAAATTCAGGTAATGAGCAAAAATAAGGTTCATTTTCTGCAAAGTAATTACTATAAACGGACCAAGCTGTGGCATTAAAATCGCGCTGCAAGTTAATAAACTTAGCATTTGGAAACAATAAATAGATAAGCCCTAACGATTGATAATTCGCGGGCAATTTGTTGATCATAAACGCGCGAATAGGTTTAGCTTGTTTTAACCGTGCGGTATAAAGAGCCCGCGCTTGCTCAATCAGTTGCGGTGTTAGTGCGCTAATACATTCAGGGTAGGGCAACTTGGTTTGTTGCTCTATGAATGCAACAATTTGCGAGCTAATACAGCGATCTTCCCCAAGGCTTGCAAATTCACTATGTGAAGCTAACATTTGTTCTAATAATGTTGAGCCACTGCGTGGCATGCCAATAATAAAAACGGGCGTAACAGTACCAGTAAATCCAGGCTTGATAGTGGCAAATAAACTTTTTGGATTATAACGCATAATACTTTGATAAAACGGCGTTAATTGTTCAGTGTTGAAGCTACTCAATTGCAGCTGCAATTTATTGGCTAGTTTATAATAATTTACAGCTTGTTCTATATCATTGAGTTGATCATAACTTTTTGCCAAGGCGTAATAACAAACCATTTTTAAACGTAAATTATTGGTTTGTGTGAGTAAATGATGCAAGTTACTGATGTAGTTATGCTGTTGATCAAAGCGGCCAAGTTGTACCAGTTCAAATAAAATATAAGCAGTGACCGGATATAAACCAATACTTAGTGCTTGTGCAAAGGTGGTGTGTGCTTTATCTAATTCGCCATGGGTTAAATAATGTTGTGCGAGATAATAGTGTGGCTCTGGGTTATGACTAGCAATGCTTTTTGCGTACTCCAGTACTGTTAATGCATCATTTGGCGAATTAACGCCATTAAATGCATCCGCTAACGCGTGCAGTGGCTCCAACATATTAGGCAGACGTTCACAGCTTCTTTGTAATAAATAAACCGCAGCATCAAAGCGCTCTAAGCGCAGGGCAATACGGCCCAAACCAAATAGCGCTTCGCCATTTTGGGGATCACTTTCAAGCAAGGTTTTATAGTGAAACTCCGCTTCTTGGAGTTTGTTTTCGGCAAGTAGTTGGTTAGCTTTTTTTAGCAACATGCATCACTTTTTTTATTTTTTAGTTACTAGATTTATTATTTGGGTATAGCACGAAAAAGGCGAAATGTCTTGAGCATTTCGCCTATCTTTTCAATGCTTAGCTACGTTTAAAAAGTATACGTTGCTTTGACATAATAGAAACCACCGTTAATACCATATGGCGAAGTTTCATAGTATTTACCACCCCAGTTATTATTAGGTGCCACGGTAAAATCAAGTTTCTCTGCTTCTTGGTCGAGCAGGTTTTGTGCGCCGACTGAGAAACTAATCGAATCATTCAAAAAGTAAGTTACTTCAGCGTCGAGCGTAATTGCTGCATCTGCCGTTTTTGCTGTTTCGTCATAATCTACATGCACACCCTGGTATTCACCAAAATAATTTGCACGAGTAAACATTGAGAAACTTTCCCATTGTTGTGACCAACTAAGCGTACCACGGTGGTTTGGTAAGTCGTTCTCTAAACGGCTTACTTTAAACGGCCCAGTAATATCAGTTGAACGGGTAACCTCAGTTTCATTCCAGTTGTAGGCTAAACTAAATGTTGAGCTACCGCCGAGTAAATCTGTGGCATAGTTTGCTACAAAGTCTATACCTTGAGTGGTGGTGTCAAAGTCATTAGTAAAGAAGCTTACTTGCGCTAAGCTTTGCACGTTTGGCACACCAGCGGCTTCAAGCGTATCTTTATCAGCTTGGCTCAGCTCGATTTTTTCAGATTGACTAATACGGTCATCAACTTGAATATTATAATAATCAATAGTTAGGAATACTTCACCGATGGTGTATACCGCGCCAAAGGTATAACTTTGCGACTCTTCAGGCTCAAGCTCTGTACCGCCTAACTGTACCGCAATTGGATTGGTCGGTGGTAGTAAAGCAGAGTCGACCAATACGCCACTGCTTAGGTTTGTTTGCACGTTACTGACATTGGCTTGACCAACAGTCGGTGCGCGAAAGCCGGAGCTGATTGAACCACGCACGTTTAAATCATCGGTTAAGTGATATTGAGCCATTAATTTATAATTAACCGTAGAGCCAAAGGTATCATAATCTTCATAACGCAGCGCTAGACCCATTAAAAACTCTTCGGTAAATGGGGCTTCAATATCGACATAAGCGGCGTAGTTGCGACGAGTATATTCACCAGCGTCAGATGGTTTAAAGCCAGGGAAACCATTTGAACCGATACCAAAACCTTGATCCGTTAGTGGGCCTGCTGTAAATGATGCTACATCGCCAGAGGTAACTGTAAATGTTTCCTCGTGCCATTCAAGGCCACCGGCTATGTTCACATCGTATGCTAGATCAAAATCAAAGCCTTTTGATAAATCAAAATTAAAGTTTTTCTCTAATTGTGAGTATTTACCTGGGCTAAAATCACGCGGACTATCAGGGCCTAATGATGCATTAACAGTATCGTAAATAAAGTAACGAGATTCATTAAAGCCGACCGTACCGCTTAAATCGTAGTACGCACCTTCTAACATACCACCAGTGAACTCGCCTTTAGTACCTATCGTAAGCGAAGTATCTGTGATGTTGCCACCAAAGTTAGGTGTAAAACCACCAGGCAATGTTTGGTTAAAGGCAAAGCAATTTGCAGCACTTAGAGAATCTATAGCAGCTTGATCTGGTGCGCCATTGGCTTGCAGTTCGACAAGAGGACAGTTTATTTGCTGATCATATCCATCCAGTGAAGCGACTAACACTGTTGGAGTTGCATCATCCCACAGTTTTTGACCCGCTGGATTATCATCACCAGGGCGACGCATATTTGTACCATTAACATCACGAATTGTTCCGCCATAAACACCAGGACGAGTTGTTGGATTACGATAATAAAAACCACCGCGTACATCACGCTCTGAATAGTTACCAAACATGTAAAATTCGGAGTTTTTAGTCAGCTCAAGGCCGACATTACCAAAAATAGAGATATCGTCATCAACTTCTGGTGCGCCCCATACTTGTGTAATCGGGGCAATGTCAGGAACACCAGCTGCGATAAGGGCCGTAGCATCGGCACGTTGTACAGAGCGGCTAGTAGCGTCAGCCGTTTTGTATTGGAAACTTAAATTTGCGAAGCCATTGTCGGTAAATGGTAGACCAATGTTACCGGAAATCTGTGTTGTATCACCGTCGCCTTCATAGTACTGACCTTGGCGTACTTCGAAACTGCCGCCTTCTGAGGCATCTTTTAGTACAAAGTTGATAACCCCTGCAATCGCATCTGAGCCGTACTGAGCGGCTGCGCCATCTCTAAGTACTTCAACTTGTTTTAGGGCGATACTTGGAATAACTGAAATGTCTGCGCCTTGCGCACCATCATTTATGCCGCCACCTAAAAAGGCAATAACAGAGGCACGATGACGACGTTTACCATTGAGTAATATCAATGTACTGTCAGAAGGTAGGCCACGTAAGTTCGCAGGGCGAACTAAAGATGCCGCATCACTAATAGGCATTGAATGCACGTTTAATGATGGAATTGCGCCTTTTAATAGCTCGAGCATATCCGTATTACCTGATTTACCAAGTTCTTCACCACCGATGATATCGATAGGTACTGGTGAATCACCAATAGAACGCGGTGCAGAGCGAGTTCCCACTACGGCAATTTTTTCTACATTTTTATTTACTTTAGTGACTTCAGCTTGCTCATCTGCAGCTAAGGCAGTTCCTGAAATAAATAAGCCTGCGGTAGTTGTCGTTAATGCAAGTTTAACGGCATGATTTAATAAATTATTTTTAAATTTCATTCTAATTTCCCCAGTTAGAATTATTGTAATTTCGTAACTATATGATTTTTAAAAAGCCAAATAGTCTATTAAAGTTATACAACTTGTTAAATAATTGTGCAAGGTGTTAAATAGTTTGGTTTTTTTTATGTTTTCTATAGAGGAAATTCGAGATTTACTTACCTACATGAAAAATAATGATATTTTTAAGGCGGGGATTAGAAATTAAGCATTTAATGTAATTTTTATTGTAAAATAAATCAGAAAAAAAATAATAATTTTGTAAATAGAAGTTTTTAGACTGGAAACTGTTCAGTAAAGTTCAATGGTAATTATAGGTTATCAGTTTGTTCAGGATTTTGTTGTCGCCAAGCTTTTAACGCTTCTCGGTATTCATCCCAAACACATGGGCAACAACTGCCACCACCGCAGCACTGATCAGCAGCCGGTCTGGTTGGTTTTGTGTCGTCAACTCGGTTTGCTATATCGGCTGTGTTTTGCGGTATTTTATTCATTACTTATAGGTTTAATAATATGGGCCGTTTATTGGCCAGTGATTATACTTAATCATGGCTTTTTTACTAGCTGAGAAATAATCTGGATCTGTTAATCGGTGATTGTATTAAATTATGCTTTGTGAAGTGTTAAGGCTATGTGAGAATAGCGTTATGCGACTATATAAAGTTATTCATCGTGCCCCAATTCGAGTGGCAAAAATTACTACAAAACGCCAACAGTTGCGTTTCAAGCGCGCTATGGTAGCACTTAAAATTGCACTGGCGCAGGAAAAGCAAGAAACCAAAGAAATGCTCACAATTTATCGTCGCTACACCCAAGGAGATGTGAGTAAAGAGGATCTGCAAAAAGCGAATGCCCAGTTTGTTGATATTCTCAAAGGATTGGGTTTAGGTGTTTTTGCTGTTTTACCTTTTGCACCTGTGACTATTCCACTGGTTGTTAAGTTGGGTCAATGGGTTGGGGTTGATGTACTGCCAAGTTCATTTAACATCAATAAATCACTTAAAGATATTGACCAGCAGATCGCTGATGAAGAGCTGCAACACCACCACGCTGAAAAAACGGCAAAGTCAGACGTAAAACCACCTGTAAAAAAATAATGCCATGCAGTTTAAAGGATAGTCTTTGTGCTATACCTTTTATGCTGAGTTATTGATATGCTTGATCATCATATAATTTTAAACGAGTCATTTAATGAGTACATTAATTCGTCATAGTTCTACGGGTATTCCTTTATCTTTTATTGTTAAAAATGACTTAGCTACATGGCAAGCACAGCAGCCAATTTTTTTACAAAACTGGCTAAATAGCTGTGATTTTGCAAAACAAGGTTTAGCCTTGGTGGTCAATCCACAAAGTGGAGCGCTAAGTCAGGTGTATTGTTTAGTTAATAGCGTTGATGACTTTTGGCTCGCGGGTGAATTAGCCAGCAAACTGCCAGCAGGAATTTACCAAGTTCAAGAGTGTGAACAACAATTAGAACAGATTGCTCTGGGTTTTATACTTGGTGGTTATGAATTTAGCGAATATAAAGCCAAAGGTGCTGTAAAAGCACAATTAGCAATTGCCGATGAAGCATTGTTTGCGCGTATTACACGCCAAGCAAATGCGATTAACTTAGTTAGAGATCTAGTTAATACTCCCGCCGTAGACATGATGCCACAGCACTTATCACAAGTGATGGCTGATTTAGCACACACTTACAATGGTCAATTCAATGAATGGATAGGGGATGAATTATTAGAACAAAACTATCCAACTATCCACATGGTAGGCCGCGCCAGTGAAAATAAACCGCGTTTACTTGATTTACACTGGGGCGCTGCAGATGCTCCTTTGATCACCTTAGTCGGCAAAGGTGTTTGTTTTGATTCTGGTGGTTTAGATCTTAAACCAAGCTCAGGTATGCGCAATATGAAAAAAGACATGGGCGGCGCAGCTCATGTAATTGGTTTAGCGCAGTTAATTATGGCGGCAAATTTACCAATTCGTTTACGCGTGTTGGTACCCGCTGTTGAGAATGCGGTATCGCGCAATGCATTTCGCCCTGGCGATGTAATTAAAACACGAAAAGGTATTATGGTCGAAATCGATAACACCGACGCAGAGGGGCGTTTAGTGTTATGTGATGCACTCACGGAAGCACAAAATGACAATCCTGAGTTGATCATTGATTTTGCAACCTTAACCGGTGCTTGTCGTATTGCGTTAGGCACTGAGTTACCAGGGTTTTTCTCAACTGAGCGTGATGTTGCCAATGGCATTATTGACGCCGGTATTGCAGTAAGCGACCCCGTTTGGCAATTACCGCTTTTTGAACAATATAAAAGTTTATTAAAAAGTGATGTTGCTGATATGGCTAACTGTGCAAGTACCCCATTCGGCGGCGCAATTACTGCTGCACTTTATTTAAAAGAATTTGTAGAGCCAACCACACCATGGGTACATTTTGATGTAATGGCATGGAATATCCGCTCATTACCAGGTCGTCCAGTCGGTGGTGAAGCACTCGGTATTCGTGCCGTATTTAACTACTTACAAAGTCGTTTTAAATAAATTTATTGAGCTTTGTGAGGTTATGCCTCATAAAGCTCAAGCGGTAACCCATCAGGATCTGCAAAAAAGGTAAATTGTTTACCTGTGTATTCATCCGTTCGAATCTCTTCTACTGCCACACCTTGGCTTTGCAAATACACTTTACTTTGCTCAATATTGGCCACTTTAAATGCTAAATGTCGTAAACCTTGTGCTTCTGGGTAACTAGGTCGCTTTGGTGCATTATCAAATGAAAATAGCTCTATTTGGCTACCATCAGGCAAGGCTAAATCTAATTTGTATGAGTGGCGATGTTGGCGAAAATGCTCTGCAATTATCGGCAGCTGTAAGATCTGATGATAAAAATGTTTTGAGCGGGTGTAATCGCTGCATATAATTGCAGCGTGGTGAATTCCTAGCAATTGCATCATTTTTAGCTATCTGTGGTAAATGGCGCAGTATAGCTGCGCCATATTGAGTATGTTATTGATCACTGCCTTTGCAAGCTGCTACAGCGGGGGCCACTAACTCTAAACCGGTTTTATCACACGGTGGTAGTGCTGCATCGCTAACGCTGATTGGTGTGACGCGTTCGCCCCATTTTATGTAACTAGCAGCCCAAGTTAATCCGGCACCAAATGCTGCAGACATGATATTAGCATGTGGTTTAATTAATCCTTGCTCAACAGCTTCACATAATGCGATTGCAATAGTTGCTGCCGATGTATTGCCGTATTCGCCAATGTTAACCATTACTTTTTCATCTGGCACTTTTAAGCGATGTTGAATGGCTTGAATGATACGTAAATTTGCTTGGTGTGGCACAAGTACATCGATATCATCAAGGCTCAAATTTGCTTGTGTGAGCACATCGTCACAGGCTTCACTCATGCCCTTTACTGCGCGTTTAAAGATTTCGCGACCTTCAAATAATAAATCAGATGGCCCAATAGGCACATATTTATTTAAGTCACTACCAAAGTTAGTGATATGCAAGATATCACGGTCTTCGCTATCACAGCCTGTTTTTGTCGCGAGTAAACCCGCTGGTGTGTCTGCGGCTTCAAGTACTACGGCACCGGCGCCATCACCAAATAACACCGCACTGTCACGGCGATCCCAGTTTACATACCAGGTCATACGTTCAGCAGCAATTACTACAGCTTTTTTGATCATACCGGCTTGAATTTGTGCAGTCGCTGCTTGTATTGCATATAAAAAACCAGAGCAAGCTGCATTGGTGTCCATAGCGGCAGCGCCAACTGCACCAATGTTTTTTTGTACTAACGAAGCTGTGTTTGCCACCATAGTAGAGGGCGTACATGTTGCTAATAACACTAAGTCGATGTCTTTAGCATTAATGCCAGCACAGGCTATTGCATGTTTAGCTGCTACAGTGGCAAGCTCTGCAGTACTAACGTGGCTTACTCTACGGGCTTTTATACCAGTGCGGGATGTGATCCATTCATCATTGGTATCAACTAATTGGCTAATTTCATCGTTGCTAATACGCGCTGGTGGGATACATTTACCCCAACCCGTTATGTGTGCGTAGGTCATAGTGTGCTCTCTTTAAGTGGTCAGACATGTGTCATCTATGTTTGATTTATACCAAAAATCCAGTTCTAAGACTAGTTTATAACTTAGCTTACGTCGTAAATAGTGGTAATTAAACGTAATTTAGGCTAATGGTAGTAGAAAAATGAGGTAAACATGAAACAAAAATTAATTACTATCTTGGCTGCATTGGGTACGACGGTATATTCTGCGGCGAGTTTTGCAACACAAACTCAGGTTATTTACGCAGGATCAATGTTAGCAGGTGCTGAACAAACACTAGAAAAGCAACGCACTATTGTTATAGAAGACGCTATCATCACGCGCATCGAAAAAGGCTATGTGAGTGTTATTGATCTAGCATTGCCCGATGCAAAGATCATTGATTTAAAAAATCAATTTGTTATGCCTGGATTAATTGATATGCACGTACATGTTACTTTTGAGCGTGACGCAAGTGCTAATCCACATCGCTGGCTAACAGAATATGAGGCTGATTATGCGCTGCGCTCAGTTAAATATTTGCAGCGCACTCTTGCTGCGGGTTTTACCTCCGTGCGTGATTTAGGTAGTAGCTATAAAGTGATCTTTCCACTACAGCGTGCCGTTGAGCGTGGAGATATTCAAGGGCCACGTATTTTTGCTGCCGGAGATACAATTACCCCAACAGGCGGGCATGCTGATCTGCACGGTTACCGTAAAGATATTAGTGATGTGATAAGTGGAGGGTTAGGGGTGTGTGATGGTGCTGATGATTGTCGCCGCGCGGTTCGTGAAGTAATTAAATCAGGTGCTGATGTAATTAAAATTACCGCAACGGGTGGGGTGTTAAGTAATACCGCAGCGGGTGTCAATCAGCAGTTCACAGATCAAGAGTTGATGGCGATTGTTGATACTGCACATAACTTAGGGCGCAGCGTAACAGCCCATGCTCATGGTACATCAGGGATCAAAGCGGCATTACGTGCAGGTGTTGATTCAATTGAACATGGCTCTTACCTAGACAAAGAGACTGTAAAGTTATTTAAGCAATACAACGCTTATTTAGTGCCCACGTTATTGGCAGGCCAAACGGTCAGTCAAGAAGTTCTCAGTAACCCAAATATGCCAACAGCTATTGCTGATAAAGTACGCACCGTTGTACCAAATGTTGCAGCTTCATTTAAGCTGGCATTAAAAAACAATGTTAATATTGCTTTTGGTACAGATTCTGGCGTATCACGCCATGGTAATAATGCTGATGAGTTTTTATGGTTAGTTAAATATGGCATGACTGAAAAACAGGCTATTATGTCAGCAACAGTTAATGCCGCTAAGTTACTCGGCCAACAAGACCGACTAGGGCAGTTGAGTGTTGGTAAACAAGCAGATATCATCAGCGTTAATGGCTCTCCTCTTGATGATATAACGACATTGCAAAATGTACAATTTGTGATGAAAGCAGGGCAAATATATAAACACCAATTGTAGGATACAGTATGGGCAGCAAAATCAAGGCATCATTGTTTAATCATTTGATTGACGCTGAGCGCCAGTTATTAGATCCTGAGATCCGTCAATCTGAGCAGGCATTGGATGCTTTGCTCGATGATGATTTTATTGAAATTGCCGCTAATGGTACTGTATTTAATAAATATCAAGTATTAACGCGGTTACCTACCGAAGTCGTGCCGCAGTTTTACAATCAGCATTTTAAAGGCCGAATGCTTAGTGATGATATTGCCCAACTAAGTTATCAAGCGGCATATCGGCGCTCTGCGCGCGCTGAGTTTAACTATTCGTTACGGATGTCGCTATGGCGATTAACCGAAGGCCAGTGGAAAATGGTGTTTCATCAAGGAACGCCGTGTGCTGTGTTTAGTATCTCTATGGATGATGATTAGGTTAACCTTCTTTAATTAAGCATTTTTTATTAGGTATTTTTTTGTTAGGTAATTATGTATGGCGTTTTTAATGCGCACTGATCCTGCGATTAGCCGTTTACTGATGTTACGCAGTGGTGCAATTGCAATTCAACTATTGGCCGTTGTTGCAGTCTATTTTTTACTTGAGCACCAAATCCCTTTATTGCCTCTACTGGTAGTGATCTCCTTTGAAGCCGTATTCCAAATTTTAAGCGTGATTGCTTATCGTAATGTCAGTAAAGCGAAAGAACTTGGGATGTTAATGCAGCTTACGGCCGATGTGCTTTTTTTATCGGTATTGCTGTCTTTGAGTGGTGGTGCGACCAATGCATTTGTGTCGTTACTGTTGTTACCAATAATGATTGCTGCGGTGAGTGTCAGTGCTCGCGGCTTAGCTTATATTGCTGTATTAGCGATCACCGCCTATAGCGTGCTGCTATTTAAAATGCCTCAGCACAGCATGCATCATATGCAAATGACCAGTCACTTTGTGGGTATGTGGGTTAACTTTGTGATCAGTGCTAGCGTTATAGCATTCGTTATCGGCACTATGAACCGTGCACTGCATTCGCGAGAGCGCACAATTGCAACTGTGCGAGAAAAACAATTACGAGCAGAGCAGTTAGTCACGCTTGATGGTGCTGCGGCACAAATTACTCATCAATTAGCCAGCCCAATCGCCAATTTACAATTATTGTATGAAGAGCTTCTTGAAGAGCAGCCCGATAATGAGATTGTGAAAGACATGCAGCAGCCCTTGTTGCAATGCGCACAGCAGTTAAAACAGTTTCGTACCCTGTCATCTGAACTACGCACACAAACGGTTGCAGCGACTGTATCGTTAAACGCATTAGCTCAACAAATTAGCGATACAATGCTATTACAGTATCCCGATCAACAGCTTAATTGGCTAAATGCACCGCCTGCTAGCTCGGTTACTAATGATGCTATGTTACTGCCAGCGATATTAAACTTGTTGCAAAATGCTGCTTTTGCCAATCAACAGGCGCAGCAACAAACACTGGAATTGAACTGGCAACAGACTCCAGATAACCCTAAAACAGTGAGTTTAGTTATACGTGATTTTGGTAAAGGATTTAGCGCAGCACAATTGGCAGAGTTAGGGGGTCAGTTAATGCCTAGTGAAACGGGGATGGGGCTAGCAGTTATGCTTTCAAATGTAACATTTGAGCGTTTACAAGGCTCTTTAACATTATTTAATCACCCACAAGGTGGCGCGGTTGCCAAAGTACAATTAACCATTGATGAGCCACAAGTTGAGCCTGTATGAAGCTATTAATTATTGAAGATGATATTAATCTTGCCAATACGTTAGCGCGGCGCTTAACCAAACACGGTTTCGCATGTCAGCTGGCACATAATAAAGCCGAGGCTATCGGTGTAGCTAAAAACTTCGCACCGACACATATTCTGTTAGATATGAAATTAGCTGACGATAACGGTTTAGCTCTTATCGCACCACTGAGAGCCTTACTAACAGACGCACATATTGTATTATTAACAGGCTATGCCAGTATTGCCACAGCGGTAGAGGCTATGCGCCTAGGTGCAAATGATTATTTAACAAAACCCGTTGATATGCTCACGTTATTACGAGCCTTAACAGGCACATGCGAGCCAACTACTGAGTTAATTGCAGATGATATTGTAACTATGTCGCCAGAGCGTCTTGAGTGGGAACATATTCAGCAAGTGCTGCATACCAATCAAGGCAATATTTCAGCAACTGCTCGGCAACTTAATATGCATCGGCGGACTTTACAGCGTAAGCTACAAAAAAAACCAGTTCAGCAGTAAATCCTAGCGCAATAGTGAGCGTTATTTCGGATCACGGTTTCCGGTTTAGTAATGCTCAGTAAGTTTATTGTTGCCTTTTAGGTAATAAGTTTTACCCGGTCAACTAAGTAATACAGTCGCCTGTAGTCACTTGAAATGAAGCTCAGGTTACTTTAGTGCATTTATATTTGGGCACCAGCCACGCATCATAGATAGTTTTGCAGTTTAGATAGTTGCTGCAATGGCGTTCATTAACTACAGTAAAAATATCATTGTATTTTTTGCAATCAGCATAAGTAGTCATTATGGATTTATCACAACTGGATTTTGTAGCCGTATTATTAGCTGCCATGTCTTCTTTTATGTTAGGAGGCGTTTGGTATTCACCTTGGTTGTTTCAACGAGCCTGGTTAGAAGGCTGTGGATTAACGGAGCTGGATTTAAAAGCAACAAATCCAAAATGGGTATTTGGTGGCGGTTTTGTTTTATCTTTATTTATCGCTTTTGGCTTATCACTGTTTTTAGGACCACATCCACATTTAGGGGTTGCGGTAGGCGTTGGCTTTGCGGTTGGACTATGTTGGGTAAGCAGTGCCTTAGGAATGAGCTATATTTATGAACAACGACCACTAAAGCTGTTTTTAATCAATAGCGGTTACCATATTTTACAGTTTACTTTAATGGGCTTAATCTTTGGACTTTGGCCATAAGCTGTTAATCTATTCGCGTGTTTGTAGTAAAAGTAACAAAATAATGGCAAAACCGAATAAAAAAGGCCCTACTAAAACGGTCGATATTTTTTGTAGTCAATGTAAAGCTCCCCTATTCAAATATCGTAAAGGCGGCAAAGGGGCATTGGTTAAATGTTTTATCGAACGGATCAGTCAAGATTTCACCACTATTCCTTGCGTATGCCCCAACTGCTCACGCCCTTTTGCTCGAGAAGCAATTATCCGAGGCGCACCCGCGTATAAAATGATCGGCGGCAAAGTTACGTTTAAATGAACTCGCTAAAGCGGACATTTATCCTGTGCGCTTTTGGCGAGGCTGCTAAACTTACCCGGTTTGCTGTTTCAATGATTGAAAACAACCCTCCCCATGGAATGGGCCAGTTTGTTGGGTATGATTAAAAAGGATAGGGGACACCCGTGATTGCACTTTTATTTGATATTGTTGGTATGACAGGTACGTTTTTAGTGGTTGGCGCGTTTTTTATGCTACAACTGGGTAAAGCCACGCCAACAGGGCTTTTATATAACATGATGAATTTATCTGGCGCTATTTTGTTGCTTATAAGTCTTTGTTATAACTTTAATTTAGCAAGTTTTGTGATTGAAATATTTTGGATCGCAGCCTCATTAATTGGTTTATATAAATACCTAAAAGCTAAGCAGATTTCAGCTGTAGCCTAAATTTATAAATTAATAGAGAAAAACTCTCACGCCGTCGCGTATTTGTATTAATATTGTAAATAGCACGTTACTTATGATGTGCTAACTCCAATGAAAAATATAGGTGTAAAGCGGCGTAATGATTTTAAAGCTAACAGCATGTCTTTTTTTATGTGTTAACACAGCCCCCTTACTGGCGAGCGACGCTGATGATTTATTTGCGCTTAGCTTTGAAGATTTGCTTGAAGTTCATGTCGATATTGCCTCTAAAACCTTAGAAACTCTCGCTTCTGCCCCCTCAACTATCACCGTTTTTAATCGCAAAAAAATAGCCTTGCTTGGGGTGAATAATGCGTTTGAATTGATGAATTTTGTTCCAGGTATGCAATCTACTCGTGGTGATTGGGTAGGCGCTGTACCAAAAGATCACGCAAGGGGTGTGTACCTTGATAGTGGCAATGTTTTAGTGATGATCAATGGTGAGCGTTTAAATGAGTCATCATTTGGCAAAGCGTCAGTTTATATGCCTTATATACCTGTAGAAGTTATTGATAAAGTTGAATTTATACGTGGCCCTGGCTCTGCTTTATATGGCAGTAATGCATTCTTAGGGGTGATGAATATAGTGACTAAAAGCCAAAATAATGAAATGTCGCTGGCTGTGGGTAATGTAGGTCAAACCAGCGCTGCATTCTCGGTTAGTCATCAAGTTAATCAGCAAACACATCTGTTTGCTAATGGCGCGTATAACCAAAAAAGTGGTGAGCGTTATCCACAAGGGGTTAATGATCCGCTGCAATTAATTTACTTTGAAGCGGGTGTCGATATCAATAAACTGGCTGTGAGAGCGCGTTTTAACCAAGTTGAACTGAATGAGTTTTTAAATCTTGGTGGTTATTCTGACAGTAATCAACATCGTAGTGAGAATACTTTCCTATCTGTAGGTTATGATTGGCTTGAAACTGATACACGTACTTTGACTACAAAAATAGCGTATGCACATCATCAAATACAAAGTGCTGGATTAATCGCACCTGCAGCAACTTTACCTAACGCTAGTTATGATTTTTTTGTTGGTCCTGATTGGCATACAACGGATTTAACAGTCAGTGTAGAGGCCAGTCAGCAATTTAATAATGGTTGGTCAATCAATTCAGGCTTGCAATATAGCCGCGCAGAGCAACATAAAGCGGACTTACGTGTTAATTATTTTGATATAAACAGCGGTGAAATTATTGTTGAAGATCCGTTTTATCAAGGGGGGATTGTTACAATCAGTAATTATGCTCCATTTCAGAGTTTGCAATCTACCTTTGAAACCCGAAGTATTTATGGGCAAATCAAAGTGCCTTTTGCTGAGAAATTGACCTTATTTTTAGGGGCACGTTATGATGATGTTAAAGCGATAGACAGTAAATTATCGCCGCGCATTTCCGCAATCTACTCACCAACTCGCGCGCATACTTTTAAATTACAATACGGTGAATCGTTTCGCACTCCTGTGACGAATGAATTGTATTCAGATGATGATGTGACTAAGGGCAATCCAAACTTAAAGTCTGAATATGTTAAAACCACAGAGCTTGTTTGGCGCTACGAGGGACAAGATTGGCATATTAATTCGGTGCTTTTTTATAATCAACTTGTTGATTTTATTAATCTAGTGCCGAATTCAGCTGCCAATAATCAGTTTACCTTTGAAAACCAATTAGATGACATTAATCGTGGTGTTGAATTAGATAGCATGATCCACATTACTAGTGATTTATCAGTGGAAGCGACTTACAGCGAGTATTTTGATACGCCAATTAAGCCAACGTTTAAGCGCTTTGCTAGTGTGATTGCTAATTATCATCATCAGCAATGGGTGCTGAGCCTCAATAGTGTTTGGCGCGATGCCGTCAGTGGCCCGACAATGACAAGCGACTTTACTCAACCGGCTTACTTTTTGCTCGGCGGGGCTGTGAGTTGGCAATTTTCTGCACGCGGTGAAATTAGTTTTAAAGCCCATAATCTCTTAGATAAGCACTACCGTGTGTACGATCCAAGAGTTACAGATGGCACTGTTGCTGGTGTCGGCAGTGAATACTCGTTACACTATCAAATCAAATTTTAAGTTTTAGGGACGCTCAGGTGTGCCCTTTGGTTGATCATGCTGCGTTTTCCCCGAAAAATATTAATCGCTGTTGCCATTTTAATTAGTGTATTGTTGCTTAGTTTTTTATTTGGCCGACACTATGATTTAAGTCAAGCAAAGCAGCAAGCTGAACTCCAAGTGGGTCAATTGCGTAATTATCTTGATACCGAACTCTCTCGTTTTGCAACTATTCCTCATTTAGTTACTGATAACCAGTTACTCACTGCATTTCTCAGTGATACTGATCAGCCCGTGCAGCCTATTAATAATTACTTGGCTGATATCCAACAAGCCAGTGGTGCATCAGACGTCTATGTCCTTAATCGTGAAGGGGATGTTATTGCATCGAGCAATTGGCAACTTGATTACAGTTATATCGGTAATAACTTTGCATTTCGTCCGTATTTTTCTCAGGCATTGGCGGGTAACAAAATTGCCTATTTTGCTCTTGGTTTACGATCTAAAGAACGGGGTATTTATTTTTCTGAACCGATTTATCGCGATGGCCAAGTAATAGGTGTGGTCACCTTAAAAGTGAATGTATCTAAGTTTGAAACTGATCGACAATTACTGAATGCGTCCCACGCTAGCCATTTTTATTTAAGCTTAGACGATAATATTATTGCTATGTCCGATAGCCCCTCATGGCGACTCAATTCGTTGCATAGCCTCACAGCAGCAGACTATCAACACTTTACGACAAGCCGACGCTACCTAGAGTATGTACCAAAAGTTATCACTGCTGAGCACATTATTAGCCAAGGGATGCCCCTGTTATACGTTAATGATGCGAATAAACGCAGTAAATATATGCCTGCAAGTGCGCCGATTGAGCGACTTAATGCAAAAATAACTGTGCTTGTTGATATATCGTCGGTGAATATTAATCAACTAGGGCGATTGTTTTGGTTGAGTGTGATTTATGCTGGGGGGTTAATGCTTTTTTACAGTTTAATGGCACGTTTTGCCGGCTATAAAAAATTACTTTTTTCTCGTCATAGCCTTGAGCAAGAAGTTATAGAGCGCACCCATGCACTCGAAAAAGCACAAACAGCGCTGGTGCAAACAGCCAAATTGGCCACCATAGGTCAACTCAGCGCGGGTATTAATCATGAGATTAACCAACCCTTGAGTGCAATGAGTACGTATTTGGTTAGTGCTAAACGCTTGATTGCCAAAGGTGATATTGCAAAGGCAGCTGAAAATATTGTTATTGTGCAATCGTTGATCGAACGAGTACATAAAATTGTTGGGCAATTAAAGCACTTTAGTAAACCGGCACAAACACAGTTAAGAGAGCAAAGCTTAAACCAGTTACTTAAAAATGCCATGGTGATCGCCTCCGCGCAATTAAAGCAGGATGATGTCAACGTTAACACCGCTGATATCGCTGACACTGTAAAAGTATGGGTTGATGGCATTAAATTTGAGCAAGTATTAGTGAATGTGATCACCAATGCCAGCCAAGCAATGGCTGACAGTACTGTGCGAGAGCTGAGTTTTGAGATAGAGCAGTTTGACGACCGCGTTAAGCTGTCTATTTTGGATACTGGGCCTGGTATCGAGTTACATGCGCTTGGGACTATTTTTGAGCCTTTTTATAGCACTAAATCGACTAATGGCCTTGGCTTAGGGCTATCTATTTCTAAGCAAATTATTAATTCATTTAATGGCTGTTTAAGTGCGCATAATCGCCCTGGCGGTGGTGCTCAATTCATTATTACCTTAGCAAGTACTAAAGGAGCGTTATGAATACGTTAGCAACTGATTGTAAACAGGTCATTGTTATTGATGACGAAGCGATGATCCGCGATTCACTTGACCAATTGCTGACACTCGAAGGCTATCAAGTACAGTGTTTTAGCGATCCAATGAGTGCTTTATCAAAACTTAATCGTCGTTTTAACGGGGTGGTGCTCAGTGATATTAATATGCCGAAAATGGATGGACTGGCTTTTTTAGAACAAGTTCAAGCATTTGATAGCGAATTACCGGTGATCTTTCTGACTGGATTTGCTGATGTATCGGTGGCCGTTAAAGCCATGCAATTAGGGGCTTACGACTTATTTGAAAAACCCCTTACAGAGCAGTTATTAGATTGTATTGCCAGAGCGTGTGATAAGCGTGCCTTGGTAATGGAAAATCGTGCTTTAAAACTAGCGGTAGAAAAAACGTCAGCCCCAGGTGTACGGATCTTAGGGGAAACCGTGCAAATGCAGCAAATGATGCACTTGCTCAATGCGGTGATCGACACTCCCGCAGATGTAATGATTGAAGGTGAAACTGGCACCGGTAAAGAGTTAGTTGCACGCTTTTTACACGACCAAAGCAGCCGTTCAAACTGTAATTTTGTGGCAATTAACTGTGGTGCCATACCAGAGCAACTGATTGAAAGTGAACTATTTGGTGCGGCCAGTGGCGCGTTTACAGGGGCAACACACAGTCGCCAAGGTAAGTTTGAGTTTGCTCAAGGTGGTACGGTGTTTTTAGATGAGATAGAAAGCACACCGGCATCATTACAAGTAAAGTTACTTCGCGTTTTAGAAGAGCGAAAAGTGACCCCCGTCGGCGCTAATACCGCCGTTGACTTAGACATACGTATCGTTGCGGCAACCAAAGTTGATTTATTATCCTTGGTCGAAAAAGGGGACTTCAGAGCTGACTTATATTATCGACTCAATTTAGTGAGGGTAAGTATTCCGGCATTGCGTGATAGGAAAGCTGATATTCCTTTATTATTCAAACATTTTAGCTCTATTGCCGCGACTCGTTTTCATAAACCTCCGGCTCCTCTAAGTAGCGATATATTACAGCGTTTACTTAGTTACCAGTGGCCAGGTAATGTCAGAGAGCTTAGAAACCAAGCTGAACGAGCGGTGCTGCTGGGTGCTGAATTAGCGTTCGCCAATACCGAAAATAATAATGGCAGTGAGTTATCGCCCGATCTGAGTTTGGCGGAAAAAGTGTGCTTTTATGAGCAATCTTTAATCGAAGAAGCCCTTGAGCGCCACCAAGGTAGTATTAAAGAAACTATGAATACCTTACAGATTGCCCGTAAAACCTTGTATGACAAAATGAGTAAATATGGCCTCAATCGTGACATGTTTATTGATTAACCAGAGCTTTGCTTAAGTGATTTACCTGCTCAGCTTAATTTGATGGGTGGAAACGGTGACACAGACGTTTTGATAGTGTGTGGGATCCCGCACACTTTATTGTAAGTATAATTTAATTTTAAATTTAACTATTTGAATATATTAAATTTTACTTTTTTATAAGCAGTTGGCAGTAAACTTGCCTTTATTAGCGGGAACAACAAATGATCCTAATAATAAGGGCACACAATGATAATAATAGACAAAAAGCTAACCCCTGTTTTTGTAGCAACGAGTTTTGCAGCAGCTTGCTTTGGACAAAGTGTTCATGCCGCAGAGTATGACATTTATGGTAAAGCAGAAGTGCAAATTGCTAATACTGACAACGGTGTAATGCGCTATGCTAAAAAAGGAACGCAAATCGATGCGCCTTTTTCACGCATTGGTGTGAAAGGGCAACATGTACTCACTGACTCGTTAAAAGCGGTATTTAAATACGAAGTGCAAGTAAAGGGCTTTGAGCACGATGATACCGATGAGCCATTTAGTGCCCGTAATACATATTTAGGTTTAGCGGGAAATTTTGGTGAAGTTGTAGTTGGTCGAAACGATACACGCTTTAAGTATTCAGAAGGTAAAGTTGATAACTTCAATGAAACTCAAGCCGATATTGCTCAATTACTACCGGGTCAAGATCGCCTTGGTGATACCATAACGTATAGTTCAAAATCATATGCGGGTGCTCAGCTATCACTTACCTATGCTTTGAAGGATGACAGTGCCAATAATGAAGCCGGTTATGCCGCTACGTTAATTTATGGTGACCGTGGTTTAAAAAATAAAAATTATTATGTGGCGATCAGCCATATTGATTCACTCAATAATATCAACGCCAGTCGCATCGTTGGCGCGTGGCAAAAAAATGATTTACAACTAGGTGCTATTTACCAGCACAGTGAGTCAGTAGATGGTACTAAATCAGGAAACGGCTATGTGTTGAGTGCCAGTTATACCATTGACAAATGGCAGCCAAAACTACAATTTGCCAGTGATGACTCAACTATTCGCCAAAGTACTAAGGGCAGCCAGTGGACTGCAGGTGTGGATTATTTATTTGATAAACAAACTACCGCGTACTTATTCTATACTGACTTAGATTTGCAACAGCAAACGGATAGTAGCTTAGCCCTTGGCTTAAAGTATAAATTTTAAAGGGGTTGAATATGAGCACACAAACTTTAGACGATAAACCTGAAAAAAATCCAATGATACAGATGTTGCTGCTGTTATTGGGCCCTGCGGTCATGCTACTTACGTGTTTGATCGATCCTCCTGCTGGCATGAGTACCGCTGCTCTTCGTACTTCAGGATTAGCATTTTGGATGGCATCATGGTGGGTGAGTGAAGTAGTTCCTATCCCAGCTACGGCGCTATTGCCGTTGGTATTTTCTCCGTTGGCTGAAATTGCTGCGATAAAAAGTGTCGCTGCACCGTATGCGCACCCCTTAATATTTTTGTTTTTAGGTGGCTTTTTAATTTCCATTGCGATGGAACGTTGGGGCTTACACAAGCGCATTGCTTTACGTACTATGCTCTACGCGGGCTCAAAACCGAGTTTGCAGATATTAGCGATGATGTTAGTAACGGCATTCTTATCAATGTGGATGTCAAATACTGCAACAGCAGTGATGATGTTACCTATTGCTATGTCTATCACCCATTTAGTGCAAAAATCTAATCCAAATAATAATGGTTTTGGTAAAGCACTGTTACTTTCTATTGCTTATGGTGCCAGCATTGGCGGCATTGCAACATTAATTGGTACGCCACCGAATGCATTGATGGCCGCTTATTTATCAGATAGTTATAAAATTGAAATTGGTTTTGCGCAATGGATGATGGTGGGTGTGCCATTGTCACTGACTATGTTGATCATCTGTTGGTTGTGGCTGACCAAGTTTGCTTATAAAGTTGATAAAACAAATGAAAAATCTCAAAAAGTCGACACCAAGTCACTATTTAGCTCGCAGTTAAAAGGTCTTGGCACCATGCAACGCGCTGAGAAAGGGGTGTTATGTGTGTTTTTATTTGCAGCTGTGTGCTGGATATTTAGACCTCTGATCGCTGATTTTTCTGGTTTAAAAATATCGGATACCGGTATTGCCATTGCTGCAGCATTATTATTATTTGTTTTGCCTGCTAATAAAGGCAGTGATGAACGTATTCTTGACTGGCAAAGTGCGGCAGGAGTTCCTTGGGGAGTGTTATTGTTGTTTGGTGGTGGCTTAACCCTAGCGGCACAAATAAAGTCATCAGGTTTGGCTGAATACATAGCTCATATGATTGAAGGCGTCAGCGCCATTCCATTAGTATTGAGTGTATTAGTAATTGCAACCTTAATCACTTTCTTAACTGAGATCACCAGTAATACAGCAACCGCAGCTGGATTTTTACCACTACTTGGCCCTGTCGCTGAGTCAGTCACAGGTTCGCCATTGGTCTGGGTTATTCCTGCGGCTATAGCCTGTAGTTGTGCGTTTATGATGCCTGTAGCGACCCCGCCTAATGCCATTGTGTTTGGCTCTGGGCAAATTCAAATGCGGGATATGATCAAAGCCGGCTTTGCATTAAATATTGTTGCAATTGCGCTGATCACATTTGTCACTATGACCCTTGCTGCATCGGTATTTAATTTTTAAGTAATTCAAAGTTACCCAACCGGAGCGCTATTCGTTTGTTGATAGCGCTCTATATTGCCCCTGCTAAGAAACAAAGTTATAGTGGTTAAATCTTTATTTTGTTTATGAGTATGCTTTTGTCTGACACTGGCACTGTATGTAACCCTGAGCTAAAAGCGCAATTTGATGAAATGCAGCTGCATTTTGATGCCCAGCCATATTTAGCATTATCACAGCGGATCCGTTTATTAAAATCTTTAAAACGTGAACTGTTGGCATTAGAGGCTGAATTGGTAGCTGCAAGCTCGAAAGACTTTGGCTTTCGCACTGCTTTTGATACGATTTTGGGTGATATACTGCCTACGGTCAAAACGATCAGCCACACCATCAAGCATTTACCTAAATGGGCAAAAAATTCACCACGAAAAGCGGGTTTGAGCCTAGCGCCATCAAAAGTTGCTGTGAGCTATCAACCCAAAGGAGTGGTGGGAATAATTTCTCCATGGAATTACCCAATTCAATTATCAATCGTGCCGGTGATAACCGCAATTGCCGCAGGTAATCGGGTATTATTAAAGGTCAGTGAATTTACTCCGCACACCAATCAAGTAATCAAAAAACTATTTATCGGCGAGCTTAGCGAACATTGCGCAGTGATCGAAGGTGAAGCGCAATTAAGTCAACAGTTTAGCTGTTTGCCATTCGCACACTTATTTTTTACCGGCTCTACAGCTGTAGGGCGCCATGTTATGGCCGCTGCGAGTAAAAACCTTACCCCAGTAACTCTTGAGTTAGGTGGCAAATCGCCCGTTATCATTACCGCGCAAGCGGATATAGATAAGGCGGCTAAAGCTATTTTATTTGGTAAAATGACCAATGCAGGGCAAATTTGTGTTGCCCCCGATTATGTTTTAGTGCCGGAAAACTTACAGCATCAGTTAGTCAGAAGTCTCTGTAGCTTATATAAAAAACATTATAACTTAGGTGTCGAGGGGAAAAATTTAACCTCGGTTATTAATCACCACCATTTTCAGCGTTTAACCGATTTATTGGCAGATGCACAGCAACAGGGCGCACAGATAATTAAGCCGTTAGATGAAAACCAAAGCGACGAACATAAGCATCGTCTTGGTTTGCACATTGTGACTGATGTGAATGACAATATGAAGTTGATGCAAGAAGAACTGTTTGGACCAATTCTTGCGATTGTCAGTTATCAAGCTTTACCTCAGGCGATTGCATACATAAATCAACGTCCTCAGCCGTTAGCTTTGTACATAATGGGGCAAGATAAACAAATCAATGAAGGTATTCAACAGCAAACACAAAGTGGTACCTTCGCAATAAATGACACCTTAATGCAGGTGACTGCTGATGATGCGCCATTTGGTGGCTTAGGTCCTTCTGGGATGGGAAACTATCACGGTATAGAAGGCTTTTTAACTTTTAGCCATGCACGTAATACATTGAAAACGGGTGGTTTTAATCCTAAATTGGGATTGTTGCTGGCGCAAAATAAGATATTGATTAAAATACTTAAATGGTTGTACTTGCGGCCATAAATTGGCGTTAAGTACAATCCAATAGCGTTTTAACTGGCAGTTAAAACATCCGATCTTCGCCCGCATACAGCCCAGCTTGGATTTTTTCATACAATGCATCAGCTTTTTCTTTGGCTTCTGCAATTTGCGCAGGCATCAGCTTGCGCTCATCTAGCTTGCGACTGTGACTGGCATCTAAATTACCATTATACTCAGCAACAGTGTTCCAGATGTATGATTTTTCGATGTTTTTTTCGACTCCATGGCCTTCGAAATACATCAGCGCCATATTAAACTGTGCTAGCGTATAATTATTACCAGCGGCTTTTTCATACCATTTAATAGCTTCTTTATAATCTTGCGCAACGCCATCGCCGTTGGCGTACATCACACCCAAGTTAAACTGAGCAGCAGGTAAGTTTTTTGCCGCGGCTTGCTTAAAGAGTGAAACTGACATTTGTTTATCAAGTTTAACGCCTTTACCTTCTTGATAAAGTACAGCTAATGCAAACATTGAGTCGACGTGGTTCTTTTTAACGCCTTGCTGGTAAAGTTCAGCAGCTTTGTGATAGTCGCGCGTTACGCCGTGGCCACCTTCATATAGCTGCCCTAGCTCGTAAATTCCTGGTGCAAAGCCTTTTTCTGCAAGGTAGTTAAACTCTCTAAGTGCATCTTCAAATTGACCTTCATTGGCTGCGCGGATCCCTTCTTCAAGTCCCGCATGAGCAACACCACAGATGCTAAGTGCACCGACCATCAACAATATCTTAAACTTCGGCTGCCACATGACAATACCTCCAATTAGCGTGTTACTGTTTAATTTTAGTCTCAACAACCACAATTGCCCAGCTTCGCACTATAAATGATAAAACTTAGACATAAGATACAGATATTACAGAAAATTTAAAGGAATAAAAAAAGCCCCTGATGGGGCTTTTTGGGTCATATCAACCGTCACCGATATGAGCAATGTAGCAAGTGAGTGTGATCTTTTAATTATATTACTTGGGTCGAGTAAGTAATATGCTCGAAGCGTCACCATCTTCATCAACAACTTTGTACTAAAGGGGCCCAGCATCCTTACTGGTCGATCTTCCCTAGGGCACTGAGGTCGGTACGTTCAATTCTTACAAGAAGCGCAAACCTGTCGTGTTGGGCTGCTTGGTGTTGATGCGATCGATTATTACTTGTATTTGAGTGTGCGTCAATAGCTAAATGATAATTATTTCTATTTGTTCGGTTTTATTTTAATTCCCTCATTTACATAATGCGCTAAGTTGATTAACGTAGTGCTATAAATAATCGTAAGAAAAATAAAAAATGTCGATAAAAAACATGTGCTTGAATTATAAGTTCGCAGTAGTTGGTGTGTTGCTATTAGCTCTGACTGGGTGCTCAGCTACATTTACCTACAATAATATAGGCTGGTTATCGGCGTTTTGGATTGATGACTACGTTGATTTATCGAAGCAGCAAAGCAAACAAGCTAAAGACTTAATTAAGCAAAGTCGGGATTGGCATCGTAAGACGCAATTACCTTTGTATCGACAGGATCTGTTGGCATTACAAAAGCTACTTGATGAAGACCCTTCAGAGCAAGCATTATTAACGTATTTTCAAGGTTTTAAAACACATTGGCAATCGTTAGTTATGTATGTAAGAGACGATCTTATTGAACTTGCTATTGGTTTATCCACGGAGCAAAGAGAAGAATTTGTTGCTGCCATTGCAGAGGATATAACCACAGAAAGTGACGAGTATAATGAGCAAACCCCAACACAGCGTGAGCAAGATCGCCTTGAACGTCAGTTAGATACTTATAAACAGTGGCTTGGTAAACTGAGTGAACAACAAGTGTCTTTGATCACCCAAGCGAACAGCGAATTTCAAGCAACATTTTTATTAAGGCAAGCTTACAAGCAAACTCGGCTGGATAAACTCAAACAGGTATTTTTTGATAGCCAACTTAGCCGCGATCAGTTTATTAGCCAATTATCAGCTGTCATTACTGAGCGAGAGGTGTTTATGAGTGACCAATTAATTCGCTTAGATGCTGAAAATTCAAAGCGCTATGCGCGTTTACTTGTGAGTTTAAGAGCCACGTTGACAGCAAAACAGCGCCAACATGCTAATGCTGAGTTCTCCGATATGTTAGAAGATATAGAACAATTAATTAATGATGAATAGGCTGTTAGTTACTAAGATCTTAATTTTAAAAATTTTTTATAAAAATGAATATATCAAAAACAAATAGAGCTTGTACTCTTTCAATTAACCGTTAGACTGACTTTTTTTCGTTCGAATTAAAGTTAATCAATGGATATCGCAGCCTTAGATAGCGCTCAAGTATTACGTGAAAATTTACTGAAATGGATTTGTTTCTGTTTCGGAATTTTAGCGAGTGTTTTTACCTATTTTAATCTTTTTATTAATGACTTTTACTCATTAGGGATTTTAGAAGGGGTTTTTGCTATTTATTGTTTTTATACTTTTAACTATGCTCGGACACGAAAATTTCAGACTTGGCAGCCGTTATTATTGTGCCTTTGTATTATGCTATTAGTAACCTTGGGAACTTACCTAGCTGCGATGAGGAGCGGTTTGTTCATTTGGACCTTTACCTTACCCGTATTATTTTATTTATTATTAGGATGTAAACGCGGCTATTATCTATCGCTATTATTGGTGTGTATACAAACCGCTGTGTTTACTAGTAAAACCTCTTTAGCACCATTTTTAGACCTTAACCTGTACCTAAATATGAGCTTTAGCTATTTGAGCATTTGGGTCATTGCACATACTTTTGAAGCGAGTCGAGCACAATTTGCAGAACGATTAGAAAACCTTGCCTTGTTAGATCCGCTGACAAACACCGGCAACCGTTTAGCAATGAACCATTACTTTGAAGTTGAGCTGGTAGACAAAATTAATTTATTTATTATGGTGCTAGATCTCGATTACTTTAAAAAAGTAAATGATGAATTTGGTCATGATGTGGGCGATCAAGTTCTGGTCGAAATTGCCACTATATTAAGAGAAACACTTAACAAGGGGCGAGTTTTTCGTACTGGTGGCGAAGAGTTTGCGCTGTTCATTCCTGATTCGAATCAACAGGAGTCTTATCAAATTGCTGAAAATATCAGAGTCGGTTTGCAAAGTACGGCTATCAATGTTGGTGAGCGTGAAATAAGTTTAACAGCAAGTATCGGTTTAGCTGCTTATCGTGATGGCGATAGCCTAAAACAAGCGATTAAAGCAGCAGATGAGCAACTTTATTATGCAAAAAAACATGGTCGAAATAACGTTTATTCTGACTCGCAGCAATACTCAGCAAAACTAGAACAGGTTTCTTAACCTTGATACATGTGCTCGAAACCGGGAATGTTACTTTCCCAAAGTGGTGTTTCTTTACCTAAGTGATCACGTATCGCATCAAAAAATAACCGTGTTCTTACAGGTAAATCACGGTGTGGATATACCGCGTACATCGCACTGTATTCTTGTAATTTGATGTCTGTTAATAAGGGCACTAAACGTCCTTGTTTTATTTCATCATTAATAATAAATGCTGGCGCGAGCACATAGGTTGTTCCAGAAAGCGTTTTATCGAGCAGTACCTCGGCATCATTGGCTCTAAACACACTCTTAATTTTTTGCTCTTGCGGTAGACCATATTGATCTACATAACGAATACCCTCAACGCGCAACGAAGTGCTGGAATAACTGGCTGCGGGTAAATCAATTAAGTCCTCTATTTTACTTGGCAATCCATACGTTTGAATAAACTCAGGTGCGGCTAATATTAGTAATCTATTGCGCGCAATTTTACGTGCGATCAGTGATGAGTCTTTTGGCTCACCGACCCGAAAAGCAAGATCAAAGCCTTCAGATACCAGATCAACTAACTTATCATCGAGTCTTAGTTCAACTTCTACTTGCGGGAAGCGTTTTTGAAAATCATTAATCACAGGTTGTAGATAACGCCTGCCGATAATAGTTGATGAAGTGATTTTTAATACACCGCGTGGCTCTTGGTGATAATTCTCGGCTAAACGTACAGTTTCACCTAGTAGTTGCCTCAACTCACTGGCCTTTTTAATCATTTCGGCCCCTGCAGCTGTCAGTGAAAATGAGCGGGTGGTGCGGTTCAGTAAACGTACTCCTAAATCATCTTCGAGACGACTTATTTGTTTTGAGATCACTGAACGATCAATATTACGGGTTTCTGCTGCTTTAGCGAATGAGCCTCGCTCAACGACTTCTAACAACATCAATAAGCGACTTGTGGTATCCATTAATTACTCACCAATATTTAATTGATGCCATATTGGCATTAATGAATTTAAAAATCTATGGTTTTTGTCCACAACAATGTTCCGTAACATAGAAAAATACACTAAATGGAGCGTCGTCATGAACAAACACTTAATAGCTATTGCAGTTTTAGGGGCATCACTTGCCCTCACCGGTTGTGCAGAAGAGCCTGCTCAACAGAGCAATCAACCACATCTTCAACCAATAGATGTTGCCTCGGTGATCATTAAGCCAGTGCAAAACTGGCACACCTACACTACGCGTTTAGAAGCGCCGGAAGAAGTATCACTTATGCCACGTGTTGCCGGAGTTATTGAGCATATTGCGTTTAATGAGGGCGACGAGGTTAAACAGGGTGACTTACTGTTTAAACTTGACGCTCGCCCATATGCTGCGGTTGTAGCAAGTTTAGAGGCACAAGTAGTCAGTGCTGAAGCCGCTTTATCGCAAGCGCAAAGTGAAGCTAAAAGAGCGGTGCGATTAACCGAGCGAAAAGCGATTTCAACAGAGCAAGCGGAATCACGTACCTCAACGTTACGCCAACGTGAAGCACAACTTGCTGCCTTAAAAGCCCAGCTAATTGCAGCTAATTTAGATTTAGAATTTACAGATATACGTTCACCCATTGATGGTGTGATCTCGCGTGCAAATATTACCAAAGGTAATAATGTGCTTGCAGGGCAAAGTGTACTGACTTCAATCGTATCAAATCAAACTATGTATGCTTACTTTGATGTTGATGAACGTACTTGGAATAGTTCATTTGATGAAGTAACCGCCGCTGCTCATCAGCAAGTAGTCATGCAAAAAGTGGGTCAAAATGGCTTTGCACACACCGGTTATATCGACTTTATTGATAATCAAATCAATGCAGCAACAGGTACTTTGCGAGTGCGTGCACGATTTGATGAAAATACCGCCTTACGCGCCGGTTCATTTGCACGTATTAAGTTAGCGGCCAATGACGTTACAGAGCAAGTTATTGTGCCTGATAGAGCAATTGGCACCGATTTGAAAAATCGCTTTGTGCTCACTGTAGGTGAAGGCAATATTCTCGAATATAAACTGGTTACAACCGGTGAGCGCTATGGCAGTTTTCGCGCTATTACCTCGGGCTTAAAAGCTGGCGATGTGATTGCGGTTAATGGTCCTGCGCGTGTTGGACCTGGCATGCCGATTTCACCTAATACAGTGACCCTAGACACAACTGGTGTTGCTTTTACGTTATCGCCAACGGCGCAGCACACGCTTATGGCTAAGAAGTAGGACGAATAATGAAATTTTCTCACTTTTTTATTCAACGACCGATATTTGCAGCCATGCTGTCATTGGTGATTTTAATCGCCGGTGGTATTTCGTTGTTTCAACTGCCGGTCAGTGAGTATCCTGAAGTTGTTCCGCCGACAGTTGTGGTAACTGCGAACTACCCAGGAGCAAATCCAACCGTAATAGCACAAACTGTGGCTACTCCATTGGAGCAAGAGATCAATGGTACTGAAAACATGTTGTATATGTTTTCCCAGGCGACCAGTGATGGGCGTATGACACTGACGGTAACGTTTTCATTGGGAACGGATTTAGATCGTGCGCAAGTACAAGTACAAAATCGGGTTAACAGTGCTTTGCCGCGACTACCACAAGAAGTGCAGCGCTTAGGCGTCGTCGCTGAAAAATCATCACCGGATCTAACCATGGTGGTACACTTATTCTCACCGGAAAAAACACATGATACGGCGTATCTATCTAACTACGCTGACTTATATGTGAAAGACCAAATTGCACGTTTGAGTGGCGTAGGCGATGTAAAATTATTTGGTGGTGGTCAATATTCAATGCGAGTGTGGCTTAACCCCGATGCATTAGCGGCACGAGAATTAACCGCAATGGACGTCGTCAACGCATTGCGTGCGCAAAACCAACAAGTTGCAGCGGGTAGCTTAGGTGCACAACCTGCTTCAACAGACAGTCAATTTCAAATATTGTTAAATGTAAAAGGGCGCTTAAACAGTATTGAAGAGTTTCAGCAAGTGATCATTAAAGTGGGTGAACAAGGTCAATTAACACGTCTAAGCGATGTTGCTCGAGTCGATTTAGGCCAAAATACTTACTCACTTAGAGCTGAACTTGATAATCAACCAGCACTGGCGATGCCGATATTTCAACGTCCTGGCTCTAATGCGATTGAGCTTTCAGATCAAGTACGCGAAACCATGGCGCGTTTATCGAAAGATTTTCCAGCTGGTGTTGAGTACGACATTGTCTACGACCCTACGGTATTTGTTCGCGGTTCGATTGATGCGGTGATCAAAACGTTACTTGAAGCTATCGCGTTAGTGGTAATTGTAGTGGTGTTATTTTTACAAACCTGGCGTGCTTCGATTATTCCACTTATAGCTGTGCCAGTTTCACTGATTGGTACTTTTGCGGTGATGCAGTGGTTAGGGGTCTCGATCAATACGCTGTCGTTATTTGGTTTAGTACTTGCCATAGGTATTGTGGTCGATGATGCTATCGTGGTGGTCGAAAACGTTGAACGTAACATTGAACAAGGTTTATCACCTCTGGAAGCAACGCGCGTGGCGATGACTGAAGTGACAGGGCCTATAATCGCGATTGCGTTAGTGTTGTGTGCAGTGTTTATTCCTACCGCGTTTATTAGTGGTTTATCAGGTCAATTTTATAAACAGTTTGCGTTAACTATTACTATTTCAACGGTTATCTCAGCATTTAACTCATTAACTTTATCACCGGCGTTGGCGGCACTATTACTTAAAAGCCATGATGCTAAACCGGATGCGCTGACGCGTTTATTAAATCGTTTATTTGGTCGCTGGTTATTTGCACCCTTTAATCGAGTATTTGACCGTGGCGCCAAAGGCTATCAAAAGCTGGTACAAAAACTAATGCGCATGAGCGTGGTAGTGGTGATTGCATACGTGGTTTTATTAGGCGGAACAATTAAGCTATTTGATGCCGTGCCGGGTGGTTTTATTCCTGCACAAGATAAGCAGTATTTAGTTGCGATAGCACAATTACCTGATGCAGCGAGTTTAGACCGTACTCAAGATGTGGTTAGGCAAATGCAAGAAATTGCACTGCAAGTACCTGGTGTTGCAAACACAGTTGCCTTTCCTGGCTTGTCGGTAAATGGTTTTACTAACAGCCCTAATAGTGCCATTGTATTTACACCGCTAGAAGCCTTTAGTGAGCGAAGCGATCCGAGTAAATCGGCGATGGCTATTGCGGCACAGTTAAACCAGCGTTTTAGTGCCATTGATGAAGCATTTGTGGCTGTATTTCCACCGCCGCCAATCCAAGGTTTAGGCACCACGGGTGGGTTTAAACTGCAAATTGAAGATCGCGGTAATAAAGGCTTTGAAACACTATTTAACAGTTTGCAAACGGTGATTACTAAAGCTCAGCAAGATCCTGCGTTAATGGGGCTCTATTCAAGTTTTAGAATTCAAGTACCACAAATGGATATTGATATCGACCGAGAGCAAGCGCTTATTCAAGGTATTCCATTGGATGAAGTATTTAATGCGTTGCAAGTGTATTTGGGCTCAATGTACGTTAATGACTTTAATTTATTTGGCCGTACGTACCAAGTTAATGCCCAAGCTGATGCTGATTTCCGCCTTGATCCAGAACAAATATTGAATCTAAAAGTGCGCAATAACCAAGGGAATATGGTGCCATTGGGCTCGGTATTAACGGTAACGCCTACAACAGGCCCTGATCGAGTGATGCATTACAATGGTTACCCAAGTGCAGAGCTTAATGGTAGTCCAGCGCCTGGTTACAGTTCAGATCAAGCACAGCAGGCAATTGAACTGATCTTGGCTGATAATTTACCTACGGGTATTGAGTACGAATGGACCGAAGTTACTTTTCAGCAAATTCTAGCGGGTAATACCATGGTCTATGTATTCCCATTAGTGGTGTTATTAGTGTTCATGGTATTGGCTGCGCAGTATGAAAGCTTACGTCTACCACTGGCTATTATTCTTATTGTACCAATGACAATATTCTCAGCATTAATGGGTGTATGGTTGGTTGGCGCTGATAATAATATTTTCACGCAAATAGCATTGATTGTATTGGTTGCCTTGGCTTCTAAAAATGCCATTTTAATGGTGGAGTTTGCACGCGATAAAAATAATCATGGGTTGAGTCATTTCGACGCTATTTTAGAAGCTTGTCGGATGCGTTTACGACCTATCTTAATGACGTCAATTGCCTTTACTGCGGGTGTTATTCCCTTAGTATTAGCAACGGGAGCTGGAGCAGAAATGCGCCATGCAATGGGCAACGCAGTGTTCTCGGGTATGATTGGTGTAACCGTGTTTGGTTTATTATTTACCCCTGTATTTTATATTTTGGTAACTAAAACCCGTAAAGTGACTACGCAGGAGCAAATTAATGAGTAAGTATAAGTTAACCGCTCTTGTTATGGCGGGTTTATTAAGTGGCTGCGCCAGTAAAATTGATGAGCAGCAACAGCAAAATCAGCTACAAGAATTTGTTGCAAAAACACAGATCGCTGCACAGTTACAAGGTCAAGACGAACTTAACTGGTGGCAGCAATTAAATTCAACCCAGTTAAATAATCTAGTGCTCAGTGCGCGCGCTAATAATCATGATTTGCACACTAGTCAGTTGCAGTTACAAAGCGCGCTTGCTCGTTTAGGTGGGCAAAAAGCACAGTATCTTCCCCAAGGTGCAGTGGCAGTTGATGCCACTCGCTCAAGTACTGGTAACGTTAACACGCGTCAATCGGAAGCCAATGTTAACCTTGATTGGCAACTTGATTTATTTGGTAAAATAACTGCGCTTGTTGATGCTGCGAATGCAGGGGCAATGAGTCAAGCGGAACAATTACGTGCTTTGCATATTGAAGTTGTTACCTCTGTGGTAAAAGGGTTTGTCAGTTTTCAAGGTAATAAGCAAAAACAGCAGATCATTAACCTACAAATTGAAGCATTAGAGCAAAGTATTGCGGTTCTGCGGGCTCGCGTTGAGGAAGGGGTCGCTAATGAGCTTGATTTAAATCGAACCTTAGCACAATTGAAGCAGCAGCAAGCTTTGTTGCCAGATATTGAATACGCGCAATTTCGTGATCTAGCAACGCTTGCGACATTAACAGGGCAGTTACCTGCTGATCTAACCTTAGTTGATGAGCAAGCGCTGTTTGAGCATGCATTTACTGTAAGTTTAGCCACTCCAAGTGATGCCATTGCACTGCGTCCTGATATTAGCCAAGCATTATTTGAATTTAGCCAAGCTAATTCATTAAGCGTGGCTGCGAGTAAAGCATTATTACCTGATATCAGTTTAACGGCGTTTGCAGGTGTACTGAGCTTAGATAACAACCAGCTTTCTGACACTACGCAGCAATGGCAAGTTGCCCCACGCATTCAGTGGTCATTATTGAGCTACCCTGCGTTATTGGCGCAACGTGATGCTCAGCAATATCTCAGTGAAGCCGCTTACAGCCAATATCAACAAGTGGTGTTGGAGGCATTAGCGCAGAGTGAACTTTCACTGCAGTTATTAGTCAAACAAACTCAACAACTAGGCTATGCCAAAGCACGTTATGAGTTTGCTAATAATGCCTTTTTACAAGCGCAGGCGATGTACCAAGAAGGGCAAATACCTTACTTAGAGTTGTTAGATGCGCGACAGGATGTTTTAATAGCGCAGGAAAATGCAATTGACTCAACGATTTCATCATTACTTGCTAAAGTAGACACTTACCAAGTATTTAATGGTCGTTGGAGTTATGCGTTAGTTAATTAAGTTAAGTTGAGTTTTTGATGCCACATACTGATCTTTTATCAACAATCCCCGCGACAATGCGTGCGATTGCGTTACTTGAACCTAATGAACAGATTAATTTATCTGAGCTTGAATTGCCGGTGCCTGATGTTGTAGACAACGAATTGTTGATAAAGGTTGAGTATGTTGCGTTGAATCCGGTTGATGCGTATTTTGCTAAACAAGGTTTTTGTAAATGGCACTATCCTCATACCCTAGGCCTTGATGCTGTAGGGGTGGTGGTAAAAGCCACTAAAGGGGTATTTCCAAGTGTCGGTACTCGGGTTATGTGGCATGGTAATGTTGGCGACCAAGGGGTGTTATCACAATACGCTAAAGTGCCTAACTTTGCTGTATCGCAAATTCCTGATAGCGTTACGTTACAGCAAGCCGCGACATTACCCTGCGCAGGGATGTCGGCATTAATAGCTCTTGATAAACTGCAATTAACCGAAGGTGATTCACTTTTAATTGAAGCTGGTGCGGGGGCCGTCGGTCAGTTCGCCATTCAATTTGCCAAACAACGTGGTGCTACGGTATTTACCACCGCGAGCAAACGCAACCATAAGCTTGTTAAACAATTGGGTGCTGATGTGGTGTTTGATTACAACGATAAAAAGCTTAGCGATAAAATTCGTAAAGAACTTGGTCCACAAGGCTTTGATGCGGTGCTCGATTCGATTGGTGGTGAAACCACTGTGCGTAATGTTGAATTAATGCGTTTTTGTGGCCGTATTGCGTGCTTAAATCCACTGCCTAAGTTTGAGCAGGAGCTGATGTTCAGACGTGCGCCAAATATAGGTATTGTTTCTTTAGGTGGAGCGTGGTTAGCAAACAGTTTATGTGCTCAGCAAAAAATGAGTTTTATGGGCAATTTATTGCTAGACAATTTAGCCAGTGGCAGTATCAAAATACCGCAGATCATTGAGGTTGAATTTAACGCCAGTAGTATTTCACAGGCGCTGAATAAACAAATTGCTGGTGGCTTTACCGGAAAGCAGGTAGTGAAAATTAGCCATGATTAATTATTAACCGTGATTCATAATCTTTAAGCCTCGCAATTGCGGGGCTTTTTGTTATTGTTTAAGGTTATCAACTTAGGGGGAAACATGGCATTTACAGATTTTTATCGACTCAGCGCCCATGGGGTGATCACTAATGCCTGCGGGGAGGTTTTGCTGCTAAAGGCAAGCTATGGCGAGCTAAGCTGGGGATTACCTGGTGGCGCCTTAGATGTCGGTGAAACTGTACATCAAGCACTCATACGCGAATGCCAAGAAGAGCTCGGCTGTGAAGTGAAAATTGAACACTTAACCGGTATTTATTACCACAAAGCGTTTAATTCTCATGCTTTTATTTTTAGAGTTAGTTTGTTAAAAGATGCTGTGATCACGCTCAGCGATGAACACTTAGCACATCGTTATTATAAATTGTCGGAGCTTTCCAAGGTTCAACAACATCGTGTCGCAGCCTGTTTAAATTATACCGGTACAGTTGATAGTGCTGCATTTTAATTTAGCTTAAACGATCACTATCATTAATAGGAAAACGAGATATGAATACGCAACGTTTAATTCTTCGCCATGGCCAGCTTAGTGATGCGTCGTTTATCTTGAGTTTATTAAATCAGCCGAGTTTTTATCGTTATATTGCTGATAAAAGCATTTATACCAAACAACAAGCCGAAGATTATTTACAAAAAACCTTTATTGATGGCCACCAACAGCAAGGTTTTGGACCTTATATTGTGGCAAATAAACAAGGCGTTGCCATGGGCATGGTGGGCTTATTCCAACGAGAAGCATTAGCAGTGCCTATGAAGCGGCTGCAAAACTATTACACGCGTATCAAGGTAAGTTCAGCTACATTGCCGCGATAGCCGACGCTGACAATACCGCTTCGCATGGGTTATTAAATAAACTCGGGTTTAGGTATATAGGCAAAGCAGTGCTTAATAATGATGGCACTGCTTTAGTGGTGTTTATTCTTGAATAAGAACACTCAGGGTAGTTGCTACCTGTTGATTAATATTCTGCCAGTTTTGCTCTAAGCTTTCGACGAGGCCTTCGTAATCATCACCAGTTAAAGGGTTAACCTCACTAAAATAATGAATTGTTTTTAAAGAGCGGCCATTTTCAAACGACGTATAATATAGGCGCCACAAACCAGAAATATCGGCATTACCTTGGTTATCACCATTGAAATGATGTAGCTCATATTCTAATTCATAATAACTTTGCTGATCTTTATCTGTTATAACAGGTAATCCTTTGACCACCATCCAGTTATCAAGCGTGGTAAATAATGTTTGATGGGCGCTTGCTGTTAGCATTTGATCTGGCGCTTCGCTCCATAAGTGATAATTAGCAGCATTGACCTGATTATTATCCATTTTCATTGCAATACCACGGTTATTTAATGCGCCTCGTAAACTTACTGTATTGATCCGTAATTGAGCTGATGTGTTAGTGCTACTGCGCTGCATTGGTTTAATACTTTGCTCAAACTGGTAGTATTTAACGGGGGCATTAAGTGATTGGCTACATCCTGATAATAACACTACGCCGATAACAGCAAAAAATTGTATACGTAAAAATGTCCGCATTATTGTTTCCTCGGCGTTGGATCGGCAGGCAATGATTTATCAAAAATAAACATATTTGGTTGCTCATTTAAGCCACGCGAGAGTGGCTGTAGTTCTTCACTTAAACGCTTAAACTCTGAGAGCGTTTGTTGTAATTGTTGATGTAATGAGGAACCTTGTTGATAACTGGCCATGGTTTTTTCAAACTGTTTCATGGTGACATCAAATTGCTGCATACTTTTTGTCATTTCAGCAAAATTACGATTAATATCACCGGGTAAATCTTGGGTATCTTGTTTACTTAACAATGTGCGCATTTCATTCGCCAGCGCTTGGTAATCAGCAAACGCGGAATCAATTTGCGCTAAGCTGTCTTCAATTTTTAAGTTTTTTACCTTATTTAATACGTCAGACACTTGATCTGCTAATACGGTAATGCCACTGGAAACACTTGGAAATACTTGATATTGAGACAGTGTTTCTAACTTCGCAGCTGGGGCATCGTGGTAGATATCAAAATCGACATACACAGCACCGGTGAGTAAGTTGCCTGGTTTTAAAGAAGCGCGCATGCCATTTTTGATCCAACCATCAACACTGTTTTGCCAAAATTGTTTGGCTGAGGCATTATCGTGGTAAATGCGGCCATACTCTATTTTTATCAGTACTGGCACAGCGGTATTATCAGTTCTAAAGTGAGCGGGTTTGCCATCGATCATCACATTTGCAGGTGCTTTAACAACAGTACCGACGCGCATGCCACGATATTCAACCGGGGCTCCGGCACGTAAACCTCGAATAGACTGTTCAAACTCAATTAGGTAATAGTCAAAATTATAAAAACGCTCCTCAAGAGCATCTTTGTAGCTGTTACTAAGCGAAAAGCTATGGCCTTCTTGGGCTAAATTACCCGGTGACTGTTGTTTAGGCAAACCAACCGAGATCCCTCCTTTTAATAACCTGCTTAATGAACCTGTTTTTACATTAATGCCATCGGCAGATAAATCAATTTCAACACCCGTATTGACCCAGAAAATAGAATTTAAGGTGATCAGGTTTTGATAAGGTTCGTTGATGAAAATACCATACTTCATCGCTTGATTCTTCCAATCAAATGTCGCTGTTTCAACTTGACCAATTTTATAATTCTTAAAAAATATACCGGTGCCGACATCCATAACCTCAGCATCATAGCTGAGTAATGAAAAGCGACCGCCTTTGACATCTTTATCAATCAGCGCTGGCTCTTCTTGTAATTTAAAATGCTCTTTTGTTTTACTACTTTCACCTGGTGAAAATTCTAAATATACACCCGATAGTAACGTGCTCATACCGCTGATACCCGTTTCATCAATACGTGGTTTTACTACCCAGATGTTGGCGTCTTCCGTGAGTAAGCCATCATAATGTTTATCAATTTGAGCTCGAGCAATCACACTGTTTTTAGTATCAGAGAGGCGAACGTGATCAATTTGGCCGATTTTCACACTACGTACTTTTATTTCAGTCTTGCCTGCCACGATACCCTCAGCATGAGGCATTGAAATATAAATGGTTGCGCCTTTATTAGCTTGGTATTGGTAAAGCATCCACACACCAACGAGCAAAGCTATAACCGGTATGATCCAAATCGCAGAAATAATAGGTTCTTTTTTTATATTAGCCGTTTCACTCATGCTGTTTCTCTAATTTATGGTCTTTTTATCATTGTTTGGCGAATCCCATAATAGCCGAGGATCAAACGCGTGTGCTGCCAACATTTGGCAAATCACCATGATAGTAAAAAATACAGTGCCTAAACCTGGCGTTACTGACATTAAATTTCCTAATTGCACTAAGGCTACTAGAATTGCGACAACAAATACATCGATCATGGACCATTTACCAATAAACTCAGTTAATTGATAAACTTTAGTATAGCCCTTTGTTTGGCCGTTAGCGGGTTTGCTAACCAAAAAGCATAAAAATGTTAAAATGAGCGCTTTAGCTAATGGTACTACTACACTCGCTAAAAAAATGATTAATGCAATAGGGTATGAGCCAGCTTGCCACAGTGTTATTACCCCACCAATTAATGTTGAGGGGGATTCATCCCCCAAACTAGTGGTGTACATTATTGGCAATAAATTTGCCGGAATATAACAGGCAATTGAAGTTATTAACCATGCCGTTGCTTTTTGTACGCTGTGGGGGTTTCTGATATGGGTTTTGCTATTACAGCGAGAACAGTATTCGCTATCGCTTAGTTGATGGCAGACATGACAGGCTCGAATGTTACTATCTATGGCACGATAAGAAAGTTTTGCGGCTGCAATTTCAGCCTGAGGCTGTACTTGATCCCATAATCGAGCACGATTTAAGTGTGCTAATGAGCCAATATAGAAGAGTACAAACGCGGCATAGGCCCAAAAACTAACGCCAAAGCTGACTTCCGCTAGCGACATTATTTTTACCATGCTGACCAATACGCCGATTAAAAATATTTCTGACATGATCCATGGTTCCAGCGCTAAGGTGAATTTGAGTAAGCGTCTGGCAATCGTTTGTGGAAGTACTTTAAGTAAGCCTAAATGCAGTGGGATCAAAATAGTGAGTAATGCCATTGGTAAACCAATAATACTAACATCAATAAAAATGCCTAATAAATCGCTGTCGTAATTAAACAAAATACGAGCGGCATCGGGCAAGGTAATCGTCTGTGTAATGCCATTACTACTAAATGAGATAAAGGGATAAAACATACTGCTTAGCAGCATGAGTAAAGCACTAATACTGAGTGCTACAATACGGCTGTCATAATTTATATTTGCTGCGCATAGTTTACTGTGACAATGTGGACAGACAGCCATTTGTTTTGCAACTATGTGCGGGATATCAATAATCAAGTCACAATTAGGGCAGGCAGTTTGCAAATTAATAACCACTTAGAAGTATCTTAGATCAAGTTTGCATCAATTATATGCTAAATACAAATGCGAAATTGGTTTAACTAGGCTAGCCTAATAAGAAAGTTGTCATGTAATTTTACAGTTGCTAAAAAGCATCTATCTGTGGGTGGTGAATGAAGTATTTTATAGTGTTTTTTTTTGTTTTATATAGCACTTTTGCATTGAGTTTAGCTGCGCCAAAATCTAGCGACATTATTACCGTTGCGGTAAGCCCTTCTTTGCCTCCTTACGTCTTTAGTGAGGATGATACCGGCTTGCAGTTGCAGATTTTAAAATCTGCGTTTAAAGATCAAGGTATAACCAACCTAGATATCGTTTACATGTCTAATAAGCGTGCAGGGCAGTCCTTAGAACAAATGCAGGTCGATATTGCGATGAATTATGCGGGCGTGACGAGCCCTGCTATTTTTTCCAGTCAAAGTCTATTGGCTTATCAAAATGTAGCGGTGAGCCTGCAGAAAAATCATTTTAAAATTAACACTGTGTATGATTTATCGGGTAAGAGTGTTGTCGCCTTTCAAAATGCCACCGAATTTTTGCCGCCACCATTTAAAACATTAACAACTAAACTGAGTTCCTATGAAGAAGTTGTATACCAAGCGGCGCAGGTGGATCATTTAATGAAAGAGTGGGTTGATGTGGTGGTACTAGAGAAACGGGTGTTTTTACATTATTTACAGCAGTATAAAGAATCGCACCCAATTAAGCCTATTACTATACACCCTATATTTCCTGAGGCACCTCGCCCTGCCTACTTTAATAGTAAAGTGCTACAAGAGATTTTTGATACGGGACTTGCCCATATCATTGCAAATGGGCAGTACAGTAAAATTATGGCCTTTGATGGCAGCGATTATGCTCAGGCTGTAGAACCAAACTCAATCAAATAATGCTACTGTTTGGCGGGTAAGCGCAAGCAACTCACCGGATTGTGACCAAATACAGCCATCTTCTAAACCATAACCATCTTTACAGTGGTGAGTTACTGCTTCAAATCCAAGCCACTCGTCGGCTGCCAACTGCGGTGTTTTCACAAACTCTAAATACCACGACATGCTACTGGCGGGCGCTGGTTGGTTAAACATTTGTAATAAAGTAGGCGGCCATGCATCCGTTAAGGCAATAATATGTGCCTCACTTAGTTCTGCTGGCGACTGTTTTAATTTCATCCAGCCGCCTAAATGCGACGTTTGGGCTGCTGTAAACGGCATTGCACCTTGCTGAGGACAAAGCGCGACATGTTGGAAGAATTCCGGCATGGCACCTGACTGAAATGGTAAAGTGTAACGTTCATTAACCGGTTTTAGGCTCATTGTTTTTGTCACTGGTACCTTAATAGCTGAATCTCGCGATTTTGCAAAACACGCTTGTACGACCACGCTTACTTGGCCGTTCTGCAGCGCTTTAGCCAGTACTTGTGTGCTACTTTTTCCTTCCCGTAAAATTTCGACGGAAAGAGAAAAATCAGCATCTGCTAATAAAGGACCTACAAAATTTGTACTAATAGATAACAAACGACGACTTGGTTCTATTTGTTGACGCATTGCCTGATACAGTAATGAGGCTGATAAACCGCCAAAAGCAGTTCGACCTTGGCACCAGTTAGCAGGAAATTGCATTGTTGCGTAAGTTTGCTCTGAAGGGGGAAGCTGACCTATAAGTGCCGCTTGCTGTAGTAGTTGGTCAAAATGCATAGTGATCCTTTGAGACATTTTTATTTATTAGTGATTTTATAACACAGAAAAACTCATCAGACCAGATTGTGAAATGGCCCCTAATGATGCAAAAAACGTCAATCCACACATTAATTAGGGTTATTTGCAAAATAAATTACAAAAAAGCACTTTTTTTTCATTTTTACAGTTGAATTAAGTTTGTGGCATCCCTATCTACTAGTCATCGAACGTATTAATGAATTTTGAAGTTGGAGATATTTCATGGGTAAAATTATCGGAATCGACTTAGGTACTACTAACTCTTGTGTTGCAGTACTTGATGGTGGCAAAGCACGTGTTATTGAAAACGCGGAAGGCGATCGTACCACTCCGTCTATTATAGCTTATACGCAAGACGGTGAAACTTTAGTAGGTCAATCTGCTAAACGTCAAGCGGTTACTAACCCGACAAACACACTATTTGCAATTAAGCGTTTAATTGGTCGTCGCTTTGAAGACGAAGAAGTACAACGTGATATCGGCATCATGCCTTTTAAAATTATCAAAGCAGATAATGGTGATGCATGGGTTGAAGCGGGCGGCGAAAAACGCGCTGCACCACAAATTTCAGCTGAAGTTTTGAAAAAAATGAAAAAAACAGCTGAAGACTTCTTAGGTGAAGCAGTAACTGAAGCGGTTATTACAGTACCTGCTTACTTTAATGATTCACAACGTCAAGCTACTAAAGATGCTGGGCGTATTGCAGGTCTTGAAGTTAAACGTATCATCAATGAGCCAACTGCTGCTGCCCTTGCTTATGGCATGGACAAAAACAAAGGCGAAAACGTTGTTGCAGTATATGACTTAGGTGGTGGTACTTTCGATTTATCAATCATTGAAATTGATGAAGTTGAAGGTGAGCACACATTTGAAGTACTAGCTACAAATGGCGACACTCACTTAGGTGGTGAAGATTTCGATAACCGCGTAATCAACTATTTAGTTGCTGAATTCAAAAAAGATCAAGGTTTAGACTTAAAAACTGATCCACTTGCAATGCAACGTGTTAAAGAAGCGGCTGAAAAAGCAAAAATTGAATTATCATCTGCACAATCTACAGAAGTAAATCTTCCGTACGTAACTGCTGATGCAACTGGTCCTAAGCACATGAACGTGAAACTAACACGCGCTAAGCTTGAGTCACTAGTTGAAGATTTAGTAATGAAGTCACTAGAGCCATTAAAACGTGCCCTTGCTGATGCTGATTTATCAGTAAGCGACATTGACGACATCATCCTTGTTGGTGGTCAAACACGTATGCCTTTAGTACAAAAAACAGTTGCTGATTTCTTCGGAAAAGAGCCACGTAAAGACGTTAACCCTGATGAAGCAGTAGCCGTGGGCGCAGCGATTCAAGGTGGTGTACTTGCTGGTGATGTTAAAGATGTACTATTACTAGACGTTTCGCCATTATCTCTAGGTATTGAGACTATGGGCTCTGTAATGACGGCGTTAATTGAGAAAAATACGACTATTCCAACGAAGAAATCGCAAACATTCTCAACTGCTGAAGATAATCAAGCCGCAGTAACTATCCATGTCTTACAAGGTGAGCGTAAACGTGCTAGCGACAACAAATCACTAGGTCAATTTAACCTAGAAGGTATTCGTCCAGCACAACGTGGTACACCACAAATCGAAGTTACTTTTGATGTGGACGCTGATGGTATCTTACATGTATCTGCAAAAGATAAAGACACAGGTAAAGAGCAAAAAATCACCATTCAAGCATCTTCAGGCTTAAGCGATGAAGAAGTTGAAAAAATGGTTCGTGATGCCGAAGCACACGCAGAAGACGATAAAAAGTTTGAAGAGTTAGTAGCTGCACGTAACCAAGCTGATGCACTTGTTCACGGTACACGTAAGCAAATTGAAGAAGCGGGTGATGCATTACCAAGCGAAGACAAAGACGCAATTGAAGCGGCTGTTGTTGACCTTGAAGCTGCGATTAAGAGTGACAAAAAAGACGAGATTGAAGCAAAAACTCAAGCGCTTGCTGAAAAGTCACAAAAGTTAATGGAAATTGCACAAGCTAAAGCACAACAAGGTGGTGACGCCGGTGCCGAGCAGCAACAATCTGCGAAGAAAGATGACGACGTAGTGGATGCTGAGTTCGAAGAAGTTAAAGACGACAAGTAATTGTTGTTAGCGCTTCGCCTAACTGAAAACACGATGACTGATATCGCAATTTAAGTTAGGATGAACAACTAAGGCGCGCGGGCTAAAGCTTGACGCGCCTTTTGCATGTAAATTAGATGATAAATCGATACGATTTATCGATTTATCCGCAGCAATGCTGCAGTAAGAAAAGAGTAGTGTGATAGATATGTCAAAACGCGATTATTATGAAGTCCTTGGAGTGGCAAAAGACGCCAGCGAAAGAGACGTAAAAAAAGCGTATAAACGCTTAGCGATGAAATATCATCCAGATCGTACCGCAGGCGATAAAGAACTTGAAACTAAATTCAAGGAAGTAAAAGAAGCTTACGAGATCCTCACTGACAGTCAAAAACGTCAAATGTATGATCAATACGGCCATGCTGCGTTTGAACAAGGCGGTGGCGGTGGTGGTCATGGCGGCTTTGGTGGCGGCCATGGTGACTTTGGTGATGTATTTGGTGACGTGTTTGGTGATATTTTTGGAGGCGGTGGTGGCCGTCGTCAATCGCGTCAGCAACGAGGTTCAGACCTACGTTACAACATGGACTTAAGCTTAGAAGAAGCGGTTCGTGGTAAAGAAGTAGAAATTAAAGTACCTACGTGGGTGAGCTGTGAGCCGTGTGACGGCAGCGGTGCAAAAGCGGGTTCTAAACCGAAAACATGTACGACTTGTCATGGTGCAGGCCAAGTGCAAATGCGCCAAGGTTTTTTTGCTGTGCAACAAACCTGTCCAACCTGTCAGGGCACTGGTCAGATAATTTCTGATCCATGTAATAGCTGTCATGGTCAAGGCCGTGTGGAAAAAACCAAAACATTATCGGTTAAAATCCCAGCCGGGGTTGATACTGGCGACCGCATTCGTTTATCTGGCGAAGGTGAAGCAGGGGTACATGGTGCACCCGCTGGTGACTTGTATGTGCAGGTATCGGTACGTGAACACCGTATCTTTGAGCGTGATGGTAATAACCTATATTGTGAAGTGCCGATTGGGTTTACAACGGCTGCTCTTGGTGGCGAAATTGAAGTACCGACTTTAGATGGTCGTGCTAAATTGAAGATCCCAGCTGAGAGTCAAACGGGCAAAATGTTCCGTATGCGCGGTAAAGGTGTTAAGTCTGTCCGTAGTGGCGCAGTTGGTGACTTGATCTGTAAAGTGGTAATAGAAACACCCGTTAAGTTAAATGAACGCCAACGCGAGTTATTGCAAGAGCTTGAGCAAAGCATGGGTAAGGATGGTTCTAAAAACCGTCCAAAAGAAAAAGGCTTTTTTGATGGTGTAAAAAAGTTCTTTGATGATTTAACTAAGTAATCACTCATTACTTACAAAATGGCGCTAATTAGCGCCATTTTTTATTGGCTAACAAAAGCTTATTAATCTGACAAAAATAAGCGCTTTGTTGACAACCACGCAGTAATACATATTCATAATGCTACCTTTACACAGCGATTAGGCTCGTTAATCACCTGTCACTTAACGGCTATTTTATCTTATCAAATGAAATTTCGGCCCCTACCTATATGGGTAATTAAATGCCATTGCTGCTTTATTTTGCATTACTTATCGATATGATAATTAGTCTCACTTGCATGATTGAATAATCGGCGTAAAATCAGCGCCATTGATGTATTAAATGAAATGAGATGGCATGTTAACGTTAGACGAATTAGTAATTGGCCAACATGGCTCTGTTGTAAGCATCGATCCTAATGCGAGTTTGTTGCGCCAGAAATTACTTGCAATGGGTTTAACGCCAGGCGCTCCTGTCCACGTATTACGCTTTTCTCCATTTGGCGATCCGATGATTGTCAAAGTTCGCGGTACCGTTCTTAGTCTTCGTAAATCCGAGGCAAAATCAATTAATTTGGAACTCGCAGTATGAATCCAAACATTGCCGTAATAGGTAACCCAAACTGTGGTAAAACTACACTATTCAACGCTTTAACCGGTAGCAAACAGAAAGTAGGTAACTGGTCAGGGGTGACCATCGATAAGAAAATTGGTCAATTTAAAGTGGCTGATCAGACTGTCGACTTGGTTGATTTGCCCGGCACTTATTCTTTAGATGTAAATGCACAAACCCCTTTAGATGAAAAAATTGCGCGTGATTATGCACTCAGTGGTGAATCACAACTGATCATCAATATTCTTGATGCATCAAATCTTGAACGCAATTTATACCTCACCGCTCAGCTGCTTGAGATGAAAGTACCTTTACTCGTCGTGCTAAATATGGTCGATGTGGCAAAACGAAATGGTTTAGTAACGGATCCAAAGGCGCTAGAAAAGCGACTTGGATGCCCTGTGATTGCCTTAAGTGCAAATAATAAAACAGACATTACTGGTTTAAAAGAGTTTATTGCACAAGGGCTTAAACTTAAAAAAGTATCAATGCATATCCCTAGTTATGAGCAAAAAATAACGCAAGCGGCCAACAACATTGCAGCCAGTTTTACTGCCAATAATAAACCGATAGAAAACATCGACACTGATTGGTTGTCATTGCGGTTATTAGAGCAAGATGAAAGCTGTTTTGGCTATGCTGATAAACAAACACTGGCAGTGGCAAAAGCTGAATTTGAACAGTTTGCCGATCACCATGAACTTGATGTGCTTTTTGCCAATGGTCGTTATGAGTTTGCCCATCAACTGGCTGAACTTGCTCAAAATACTAAAGGCATCGCCTCTGAAACCATTAGTGATAAAATAGATGCGGTAGTGATCAATCGTTTTTTAGGGATCCCAATATTTTTAGGGATCATGTATTTAATGTTTACTGTTGCGGTAAATGTAGGCGGCGCATTTATAGACTTTTTCGATATTGCTGTAGGTGCGATTTTAGTCGATGGCTTTGGTGAAATATTAACTTCATTAGGCGCACCTGATTGGCTACGCGCATTGCTTGCGGACGGTATAGGTGGTGGTATTCAGCTTGTTGCCACCTTTATCCCGGTGATTGGCTTTTTATACTTTTGTTTAGCCTTTATTGAAGATTCAGGTTATATGGCGCGTGCTGCTTTTATCATGGATAGATTAATGCGCGCCATTGGTTTACCGGGTAAAGCGTTTGTGCCTTTAATTGTTGGCTTTGGCTGTAACGTGCCATCAGTAATGGCAACTCGTACTTTAGAAACCCATAAAGATCGCTTACTGACTATTGCCATGTCACCATTTATGTCATGTGGCGCGCGCTTAAGTGTGTATGCCTTGTTTGTCGCTGCCTTTTTTACCACTAATGGCCAAAACTTAGTATTTGCACTGTATATTTTAGGTATTGTTATGGCGGTATTAACCGGTTTGGTACTTAAAAATACCTTGTTTAGTCCAACGCTTACCCCGTTTATTCTCGAATTACCTGCGTATCATATGCCAACGGCAAAAGGCGTACTTTACAAAGCATGGGAGCGCTTAAAAAGCTTTTGTATGCGCGCCGGTAAAACTATAATTGTGGTGTTTGTTATTTTAAAAATATTAAGCTCCATAGGTACTGATTTTACTTTTGGCAATGACAACACAGATAAATCGATGCTCAGTGAAATTTCAAAAATTGCAACACCGGTGTTTGCTCCTATCGGGGTAGAGCAAGATAATTGGCCTGCAACTGTCGGTATTTTTACTGGCGTATTTGCTAAAGAGGCAGTAGTTGGCACTTTAGATAGTTTATATTCAAATTTAGATGGCGTAGCGGCTGTGAATGAAGAGCCAGTTAATGTCATCGATAAAGTGGCTGAAGCATTCGCGAGTATTCCTGCAAACCTAATAGACGTATTTGGTAATTTACTCGATCCACTGGGTTTAAATGTCACTAATGTGAGCGATCAAAGTAGTGCGGCCATTGATCAAGAAGTGAATGTATCGACCTTCGCAACCATGGAAAACCTATTTAGCAGTCAACTTGCTGCATTCAGTTACTTAGTTTTTGTATTGCTTTATACACCGTGTGTGGCGGTGATGGGCGCTATGTACCGAGAAGCTGGAATGAAATGGATGCTATTTGTTGCAATTTGGTCAACAGGGCTTGCTTACATCACAGCCTCTGTGGTGTATCAAGTGGGTAACTTTAAGCAATCTCCGATGTTTTCGGCATTTTGGTTACTCGGGTGCGCTGTCGTTATTGCATTGGCAATAAGCTCTATGCGTATTTATGGTAATAAAATGGCTGCAAAGAGTCGTTTAATCCCTGTTGTTAATATTATTTAGCCAGTATATATAGTTTAAAAAAGAGTACCTTGGTACTCTTTTTTTGTTAATTTTAAAGCAGTTAACAATTCAATGGAGTTAGTCATGACGCCAGCCACACAATTATTAAAAAAACACAAGGCCACTTTTGAGCTGCTCAGTTATGAGCATAACTCAAGTACACATAGCTTTGGTTTAGAAGCTGTTGAAAAGTTAAATCTAGCCGCTGAGCAGGTTTTCAAAACCTTAGTATTTGAAACCAATGAATTGCAGTTAGTAGTGGCAATTACGCCTGTGAGTCAACAAGTTAACTTAAAGCTCTTAGCAAAAGCATGTGGTGTTAAAAAAGTACATATGGCCGCTGCACAAAAGGTAGAAAATAGCACCGGATATATTCTTGGTGGCGTAAGTCCATTAGGGCAAAAAAAACGCTTAGCAACTTACCTTCATAGTAGCGCAAAGCAGTTTGATATTATTTATGTAAGCGCTGGTAAACGCGGCCTTGAAATTGCACTTGATCCCAATACATTAATAAAACTGTGTAATGGCAAATTAGCTGACTTTTAGTGGTGATTTACAGTGTTAGTTAACAGTCGATAAGCTAACAGTAATACCTTGCACAAACTTTAACATATGTTTATTTTCCCTCATTTTTTTCTATTGTTATTGAGGTTTAATTATTTTAGCGTTTTTTAGTAAAAAAAAATCAACTAAATACTTTTCAGCGTACAAGTGTTAGCTCTTTTTATTCAATGGCTTAGATAGCCTAAAAATAAATAAATTGAAAAAACTGTTAAAAAATTGCTTAGAGTAATTGATCTAAACCATTTTTTATGACGTAATGTAGGTATTATTGTCTGGTCGGATGAGTTGATTATGAGTTTACGTACAAAATTAAAAAAAGTATTACCAAGTATTTCTATCACTGAACAAGAAGCCCTTGATGCGGGTGATGTGTGGTTAGAAGGCTCTATTTACCAAGGTAAGCCTGACTTCAACGCACTTCGCGCAGTCCCTGCTGCTGTATTGAGCGCAGATGAACAAGCATTTATCGACGGCCCATTACAAGAGCTATTGGGTATGATCGACGATACAGAAATTCAAAATGGCATTCATTTACCTGAATACATTTTAGATTTTCTGAAAAAGGAACGTTTCTTTTCACTTATCATTCCTAAATCATTCGGTGGTTTAGAGTTTAGCCCTTACGCAAACTCAACTATCGTTGGCACAATCGCCACTAAAAGTTCTGCTGTTGCAGTAACCGTTATGGTTCCTAACTCGTTAGGCCCTGGTGAGTTACTACTGCACTTTGGTACTAAAGAGCAGCAAGCACATTATTTACCACGCCTAGCCAATGGCCGTGACATTCCATGTTTTGCACTCACTAGCCCAGAGGCTGGTTCTGATGCCGGTGGCATTCCAGATTTAGGCACAGTGACTAAAGGCATGTATAACGGCGAAGAAGTTCTTGGCCTTGAGATCACTTGGGACAAGCGTTATATCACCCTTGCGCCAATTGCCACCGTACTTGGTTTAGCATTTAAAGTGGTTGATCCAAATGGCTTGCTAGGTGGTAAAGAAAACCTCGGTATTACGTGTGCACTTATTCCAAAAGAGCACCCAGGTGTTGAACTTGGTAATCGCCATGATCCAATGGGGATTCGTTTTTACAACGGCACTACGCGTGGCAACAAAGTATTTGTGCCAATGGACTTCATTATTGGTGGGCAAAAGAACATCGGCCGTGGCTGGCAAATGTTGGTTAGCTGTTTAGGTGCTGGCCGAGGTATTTCATTACCTGCATTAGGTGTTAGTTCATCTCAGGTAGCATTTAAAGGTGCCTCTGAATACGCTGCGGTACGTGAGCAATTTGGCTTAGCAATCGGTCAGTTTGAAGGTATTCAAGAAAAACTCGCTGATATTGCTGGTAAAACATACCTGCAAGAAGCAATGCGTGTACTTACAACCGAAGGTTTAGGCATGGGCTTAAAGCCATCGGTTGTGACTGCAATTGCAAAATATCATATGACTGAAATTGGTCGCGACGTGCTTGACTCAGCAATGGATATTCAAGCTGGTAAAGCAATTCAGAACGGCCCGCAAAATACGTTAGCAAGCGGCTATGTTGCACAGCCAATTGCCATCACGGTTGAAGGCGCCAACATTCTTACACGTAACTTGATGATCTTTGGTCAAGGTGTAATGCGTTGTCACCCATATTTACAATCGATGGTTGAATCAATCCACAGCGAAGATAAAAACGCAGATAAAGAATTTAACCGCATTCTACGTAAAACAGTCGGTTATAGCGTAGCAAACAGTTTACGTGCATTTCGTTTAGGCGTATTACCATTTACAGCAGGTGCTAATTCACCACTTCCAGAAGTACGTGAATATGAAAAAGCAGCTCATAAATTATCAGCTAAATTAGCAGTATATGCAGATTTTTCGTTACTGGTACTCGGCGGAAAACTTAAACAAGCGGAAATGCTATCAGCCCGTTTAGGCGATGTAATGAGCTTCTTATATGCGGCAATGGCATCAATTAAATATTATGAGCAAAAAGTGGCAAGCAGTGAACGCGAGCAAGCAGCGCCATATTTCCACTACGCAACACGTTTTGCATTACAAAGCGCCGAACAAGCATTGCATAAGTTTTTAGACAACTTCCCTGCAAGTGGCACACGTAAGTTTATGCGTTTTATTACCATGAACTATTCGACTAAAATGCCAAAAATTAGCGATGACTTAATTCGCGAATTAGCTACACAAGCGCAACTTGACACGGCATTTAAAAAGCAAATCACACACTTAGTTAAACCTATTGAAGGTGATGGACATTACATTAACGAGCAAGCGTATAAAGCGAAAATGGGCTGTTTAGATTTACTCGCAAAAGTGAAAAAAGCCTTGCGTGCTAAAACAATCAAACCAGGTATTCGTTTTGCACTTACTCTTGATAATGCACTTGTAGCAAATGTAATCACTGAAGAAGAATACGCTAAACTGATTGATTACAACAAAAAACGTGAACGCGCAATTCGTGTTGATGAGTTTGATTTTGATATGAACTTATTAGACGAAAATGCAAAACCGATAAACCCACTGAAAAGTGTTGTTAATCAGTAATATTTTTTAATTCAACAATGTAAGCGCCTGCAGTATAGGCGCTTTTTTTGTGCTAAAAAAACTTAGAATCCATATTTATTCGTTAATAAGACAAGTGTTATTCCGCCGGCACAGTAATATGTTATTCAATTGTAAGTCTATAGGTTGTAAAACTTTATGATTGTATTTGTTGTTAAAAAACGTTAATCTAAGTGCAAATTGTTTTTATTTGACTTGAGGGTCCATGTTTAATCCAACTATTTCTTACATCTCTATGGCAGTTACATTAGCAATGTCGAGTGTAGCTTTTGCAAATGAGCAAGGCACAGAAGAAGCAAATATCGAAAAAATCTCTGTGCTAGGGCAACGGTTAGAATATAATACCAGCGCTACAGGCTTAATGCTTTCAGTGCAACAAACTCCTCAGTCTATCTCTGTAATTGATGCGCAAGCAATTCAAGACTTTGCACTAGATAATGTTGCAGATGTCGTGGGAATGGCTGCGGGGATCAATGTTCAAAAAGCAGAAACCAGCCGTTTTTTCTTTAGCGCACGTGGTAATCCCGTTACCAATTTTCAGTATGATGGCTTACCGGTTTTTTACAATAGCTTTTTTTCAGAAGCAGTATCAGATTCCATTCTTTTTGAGCGTGTGGAAGTAGTTAGAGGCGCCACTGGCTTACTCTCTGGAGCAGGTGAACCTTCAGCGGCAATCAATTTGATCCGTAAAAAAGCAGGTTTTGAACAACAAGGTTACGTTACTGCGAAAGTTGGTTCATGGCAAAATGTTAGACTTGAAGGTGATTTTAACACGCCACTCAATAGCGATGGCAGTATTCGTGGCCGTGTAGCTGCGAGTATTGATCAAGGTGAAAGCCATGTTGATTTAGCTGAAAAAGATAATCTTCAACTTTATACAACCGTGGGTTTTGATTTAGGCGCGAATACTGAGATGAACATCGGAATAGAGCATGCGAAACGTAGGCCTAAAGGCTCTACATGGGGTGCATTACCTTTATTTTATGCAGATGGCTCCTCTGCTGATGATTTAGCTATATCAAGTACAACGGCAGCAAACTGGACCTATTGGGACCGCGATAATACCAGTGCCTTTGTTAATTTAGCGCATAGCTTTACAAATGGGTGGCAGTTGAGAGCAGAATACGAACGCCGAGATGATAAAATGGATGGCAAACTATTATACTTAAGCGGGCATCCTGATCGAGACACTGGGCTTGGTATGAGTGGTTCGTCAATGATTTATCAAAGTGATCGTACTTTGGATAGTGCGCGCATATACGCAGATGGTCCTTTTGAGTTGTTTTCTCGAGAGCACCGCTTGATTGTTGGGGCTAACTTAAGTGATCAGCATGTCACTTCTGATTCATTTTATGCTATCAGTGGTGATCCCGTTGGAAACTTTTTACAGTGGGATGGCAGTGTATCTGAACCTACTTATGCAGATACCGCTATTACCGGAAAAAATAACGAACAGCAGGTTGGGGCGTATATTGCTACACAACTGAGTATAACGGATAAACTAACCCTTGTTCTAGGTAACCGCTTTAGTCGCTATGATTATGAAAATGATATAGACAGTGCTGATAATTACAAACAAACGGGCATTAACACTCCTTATGCGGGACTAGTGTTCTCACCTGTACCTACGGTATCAATTTATACAAGCTACACTGAAATTTTCCAGCCACAAAATGCAAAAGACAAAAATGATCAACGTCTTGATCCTGTAGAGGGTAGCAACTTAGAGGCAGGCGTAAAAAGTACTTGGCTTGATGAACGATTACTTGTTACTGCTGCCGTATTTAAGGTCGAAAAAGATAATGTAGCAGTACTAGACCCTTCATTCACTGAACCATTGCCTGATGGTAGCTTTCCATATATCGGGAAAAAAGGTACGCAGAGTAAAGGTTTTGAGGTGGAAGTTTCAGGACAAGTGACTGATTCATTTAATGCTAATTTCAGCTACGCACATACCAAATCTGAAGATGAAAATGGTGATCCTTTTGCAACACATAACCCAGAGCACTTAGTTAAACTGTCTGGAATGTATGATTATAATGAGGCGTTCAAATTTGGTGTAAATGCACATTGGCAAAATGAAATCTATAATGAAAATGTTGGCCCTAATAATGCCTATCGTGCAGAGCAGGCAAGTTATTGGCTGGTTAATATGATGGCGCGTTACAAGTTTACAGATCAGTTTAGCGGTCAAATGAATATCAACAACGTATTTGATAAAAAGTACTACTCCAGTATTGATTTTTATAACCAAGGCTTCTTTGGCGCACCCCGTAATATTGAAGCTTCAGTAAGGTATCAGTTTTAACCACTCTCTATTTATCATAGCTTACCCCGCAAGTTAAAGCGGGTAAGCTATTCCTTCTTAGGTAGTTTACTTGATTAGATCTAATCACTTTTTGTACTTAAAGTGAGTGGGCAATGTCATTGTTGCCAAACACCAATGTAATGCAAAAAGCCATAAACTTGCGAATGAAAGTAAATCAAAGCCGACTATTTTTTAGTACCTTCAGCTCCTAGCATACACGTTTACAATATCACCAACATCTAGCTACAGAGTTTATTCGTGTCGCTTTGCGATGAGATTTATTGATTAATCTTTATATGTAAACTCGCCAAACGAGTAAGATAAAATTTTTTGTTGATTATTTAAGGTGGTGTTCAGAAGGTAAATGATAGGGTAAAAATAAGTTATTTACTAAGTAAGCTGTACTCGCACCTAGGAATAGTGTGTTTGCTGTTTTCATTAAAATAGACAAAGGATTATAGTCTCATGAAGTAAGTCATGTCTTTTTTTCATTTAGTACTACGATCTTTTCTACCTATTTGCGCGGCGATAACAGCCTTGTTTCTAATCATTTTTGACTCATATAATTATTGGACACTCAGTTTAATTATTATACTTGCACTTTTATCCTTTCTTGGCGTTAGAGACCGCTTTCAAAAGAGTAATACACTTTTGAGAAATTACCCTGTAATTGCATGGGTGCGCCATATTTTTTATGATTTGCGTCCATTTTTGCGTCAATACATTGTAGAAGATGATTTAGAAGGGACGCCATATAGTTTTGCTGCGCGTAATCTTATTTATAATCGGGCTCAGGGTAAAAGTGACACACAGCCGCTGGGCACTGAGCGAAATGTCCGTGAAGATGGTTATACATGGGTGTGCCACTCAATGGCACCAAGCGCAGAGCCTGATAAAAAACCACGTGTCACGATTGGTAATGAGCAGTCTAGCCAACCCTATAATGCATCTTTATTAAATATTTCGGCCATGAGCTTCGGTGCTTTATCTGGGCGAGCGATAGAGGCTTTAAATAAGGGCGCTTCAATTGGTGGATTTTATCATGACACCGGTGAAGGAGGGCTTAGCAAATATCATAAAAAACACGGTGGCGATACTGTATGGGGACTCGGCACTGGCTATTTTGGTTGTCGTGATAAACAGGGTCGTTTTGATCCCAAGCAATTTGCTGACCAAGCGCAAATCGAACAAGTAAAAATGACTGAAATTAAGCTAAGCCAAGGTGCAAAGCCGGGTCATGGTAGCATGTTGCCAGGCTCTAAAGTAACCCAAGAAATAGCCAACGCGCGACAAGTGCCTATTCATCAAGATTGCTTGTCTCCCTCAGGGCATTCTGCATTTTCAACCCCGATTGAGCTTCTGGAATTTGCGCAAAATATGCGTCAGTTATCAGGCAATAAACCCGTAGGTCTGAAGCTCTGTGTTGGCATGCCTCATGAAGTGATGGCATTAGGCAAAGCAATGTTAAGTACAGGGATTTATCCTGATTTTATCGTTGTAGATGGTGCCGAAGGCGGCACCGGGGCAGCTCCTAGTGAACTGTCTGATTGGGTTGGTATGCCTTTAGAAGATGGTCTCGTAATGATGCAAAATATGTTAGTGGGCACAGGGCTCAGAAAACATATTAAGTTAGGTGCCAGCGGTAAAATTTATAATGGTATGGGAATGGCAAAGCACATTGCTTTAGGAGCTGACTAGTGTAATGCGGCGCGTGCATTTATGTTTTCGATTGGTTGCGTTCAGGCGCGGCGTTGTGACAAGGGAACTTGTCCTACAGGCATTGCAACACAAGATCCGCAACGTCAACGCTCCTTAGATATTGATATACAATCTGAACGGGCTGCTCGCTTTCATGCCAAAACTCTCTCAGCACTGGCTGAAATTGTAGGCTCAAGTGGTGTTATTCACCCAAGCGAGCTTAACCCGCATCAAATTATTACCCGTGTTAACGCTGCTCAATCTAAGTCGATTATTGATATTCACCCGCTTTTGCCTGCAAATAGCTTGCTTGACGCACCTAAAGATACAGCCTATGGCGATTGGTGGGAGGCGGCTTCACCGGATACATTCAAACCCATTAAAGACATAACACAAGCGATGGGAAAAACTTTATCAGCACATAATAGAGGGCATTATTAATGAGTATTACAGTTTCCGAAGTAATTGCTGACACGCTAATAAAAGCGGGTGCAAAACGTTGTTATGGTATTGTGGGTGATACAATTAACCACTTTACTAATGCAATCAGTAAAACGTCTCTAGAGTGGATCAATGTTCGACATGAAGAAGTGGGGGCATTCGCTGCTGGCAGTGAAGCATATATGACTAGGCAATTAGCTGTGTGTGCCGGCACCTGTGGTCCTGGAAGCTTGCATTTTGTTAATGGTATTTTTGAAAGCCATCGTAACGGATCGCCAGTTGTACTCATTGCTTCAAATGTAGATAGCTCTGAAGAAGGCATGGGGTTTCCACAGGAATTAGACCAAACTAAGATATACGATCAGTGCTCCGTTTTTTGCCAGCGTATTAATCATCCTAGTCAAGCAAGACGGATCGTTGCCCAAGCGGCCCAAGCTGCGTTAACTCATCAAGGTGTCGCGGTGGTTGTAGTGAATGGCGATATATTTAAAAATAAAATTGAAGATGATATCGCTTGGTCGGTACACCAACCACAGCCGTTAATTCGTCCAAATGACGCAGATTTAAACACCTTGGCGGGTATGATCCATAGTGCAAAGCGGATCACGATTTATGCGGGGATTGGCGCACGTGAATCACATGACCAACTAGTTGCGCTTGCTGATAAAATAAAAGCACCTATTGCACACAGCTCTCGTTCAAAAGAGTTTGTTGAACCTAATAATCCGTTTAATGTAGGTATGACAGGTATACTAGGTAATTTGGCTGGCATGCAAGCAATGGATGACTGTGATCTATTGCTATGTTTAGGCTCTGACTTCGCCTATACCCAGTTTTATCCGAAAAATGCACAAATTGTTCAAGTTGATACACAGGCGAAACATTTAGGAAGACGTACACCTATCGATTTGGGGTTGGTGGGTGATGTAGCCAATACAATTGAGGCATTACTGCCTTTACTTGAACAGCGCTCTGATGATTCTCATCTAAATAATGCACTAGAGCAGTGGCACAAGGACAAAAAAGAGTATGCAGGAAAAGCAAGGCATGAGAGTGAGCTCATTCACCCTCAGTATCTAACGCAATTACTCAGTGATAAAGCCGATAGAAATGCCATATTTACCGCTGATGGTGGGAGTCCGATGGTCTGGTTACTACGCCATTTAGAGGCTACAGGCGAGCGTCGATTCTTAACAAGCCTACTGCATGGAACAATGGCAAATGCGTATCCCCAAGCGCTAGGTATTGCAAATGCATACCCACATCGGCAAGTGATTGCGATGTGTGGTGATGGTGGTTTAACAATGTTAATGGGGGATTTGCTGACACTAGTACAAGAGCAAATCCCAGTGAAATTATTGGTTTTCAATAACGAATCCCTTGGATTTGTTGAAATGGAACAACGGGTTGAAGGTCTACTAGATAACTATACGAGTCTGCATAACCCAAATTTTGCTTCATTAGCTGAACAAATTGGTCTGCAGGGGTGGCAAGTCGATACTCCAGAGCGACTCCCAGATACGATGCAAGCTTGGTTAGATCATAAAGGACCTGCATTATTAGAAGTTAAAGTTAATCGCATGGAATTAGTAATGCCTCCTAAAATAGAGGCTAACCAAGTTGCTTCTACTGCCTTATTTGGAGTAAAAGCCGTTCTTAATGGTCGCTCAGATGAAGTGATTTCATTAATCCGAGATAACTTTATTAAGTAACAACGCCTTTTAAAATGGGAGGTATTACGATACCTCCGGTTTTTACTCATAGTGCCTCAACGTTTCTCGCTATGTTAATAAAATTATTCCTTCCCTAACAAGCGCTAGGATGCTCTTTGTGTTCAGGTCATTCAATCTAGCCCAGCACCATTAGGTGTCAGGATAAGTAGTTGAAATAGTGAGGGTGAGTTTGTGTAAAGGGCTGATTTGTATGAATTGACTCAACCACGATTCTCGGGGCTCAATAAAAAGCCCCATTTCATAATTTTAGACTGCGGGCTAAATATTATATTTACTTGTTTTGTTTTTCTATTTCTATTATTTGTTTGTCTATTTGATCTGCTTCAAAGGAAAGTTCTGAGTATTTGCGTATATCGCCATTACGTTGGGCATGCATTGCTTGTTCTAGTTTTATAGAAAGCTGCTTATGTAACTTTTTAGTTGGGTCTTTCTTAAAGAATGAAAACATATATTACTCGTTTAATAACTGGTGCAGATTGATACGTTTCAATCAATGCATTGGTTTACATTATGTTGAAATAGTAAGCTGGCAAAAGATAATGATTGCTAACATGTAGTTAAGTAGTGAGCTGTGTTGCCTGTAAGCGCTTTAATCTTAAAATGTTTATGTCATACTAGGTGTTTTATGAATATTGGTGCGTATGTCTTTTTATCTGCCATTAATTGGTCTTCATTATAAAAATATTAAAATCACTGAAACAATCACTGCTTTATGGAGTGGCTGTGGTGAAATAGTGCGTTGTCGTTTAGACGGTAAAGCCTGCGTCATTAAAGCGATTAGTGTGCCCGATCACATAAATCATCCGCGAATTTCGCAAACTGAGTTTGCAATTAACCGAAAGCGTCACTCTTATGAAGTCGAATTTTATTGGTATCAGCATTATGCGACGCGATTACCATCTAGAGCAGGTGCTTTAAGGTGTTTTAATGCCATAGAACATGAGCAGCACAAAGTCTTAGTGTTTGCTGATTTTACAGAGTGTGGCTTTGTAAACGCAAAACCAATCCATACACATGTTACAGCCATTATTAAGTGGTTGGCGTATTTTCATGCTTTTCATTTTCAAGTCAAAGCTGATGGCTTATGGCCGCAGGGGAGTTATTGGCATTTAGCCACTCGGCCAGACGAGTATGAAAAAATGGCAGATTGTGCTATCAAGCAACAAGCACACAGCATCGATCAAACTATTCGGGCATGTCAGTATCAAACGCTTATTCATGGTGATGCAAAACTTGCGAACTTCGCTGTTAATAGTTCGACTATGGAAGTTTTAGGATATGACTTTCAATATGTTGGCGCTGGAGTAGGTGTTATTGACGTTATGTACTTTTTGGGTAGTTGTTTAAATGAACAGCAATTACAACAAAGAGCTGATGATTACTTAGCCGATTACTTTAAATATTTTGCCAACGCCATGCACATATTTGATAAAAGCGCATATAGCCATGCTGCTATTAACGAATGGCAAACCTTATGGCCAGTTGTATGGGCTGACTTTTACCGATTTTTAATGGGCTGGAGTCCAGAACACGTAAAAATTAATGCTTATATGCAATATCAAATTACAAAAACAAATTTTGGGGTAACGTAGAATGACGAAACAGATCCGTTGGGGAATGATTGGCTGTGGCGCTGTAACCGAGGTGAAAAGTGGCCCTGCGTATAAAAATACGAAAGGTTTTGTGTTGCAAGGCGTTACTCGACGAGATACCGCACTCGCTGAAGATTACGCAAAACGCCATAACGTGCCTATGGTATTTAAAACGGCCGATGAATTGATCGTAAGTTCTGATATTGATGCCGTGTATATCGCAACGCCTCCAGATAGCCATATGGAGCTTGCGCTAAAAGTTGCTGCTGCGGGCAAACCATGTTGTATTGAAAAACCACTGGCGCCTACATTGGCTCACAGTGAAGTTATTCTTGAAGCTTTCAGCAGTAAAAATGTTCCCTTGTTCGTCGCGTATTATCGACGTTCTTTACCGCGCTTTAATAAAGTAAAAAGCCTGATTGACACGGGCGAAATCGGCCAGGTGCGACATATTAATTGGCACTTAAGTAAAGCCTCCAGCGAGCAAGATAGATCAGGTGTTTACAATTGGCGTACCGATAAAACTATCGCACCAGGAGGTTATTTTGATGATTTAGCCAGCCATGGTCTCGATTTATTTGGTTACTTATTTGGTGATTATGAACAAGTGAAAGGACTGGCGACAAACCAGCAAAACTTATATGGCGCTTTTGATGCAATCACTGCGTGTTGGCAGCATAAAAACGGTATTACCGGCTCAGGAAGTTGGAACTTTGGTGGTTTTTCTCGTTTTGATGTTGTTACTTTATACGGTGAAAAGGGCGAGATCAGCTTTAGCGTATTTGATGAGCAAGCAATTACGGTTATTAACGAAAGTGGTCAGCAACAACTGAGCATTGAAAACCCGCCTCATGTTCAACAATATCATGTGCAAAATATGGCCTCGTCATTATTTGAAAATATTACACATCCGTCAACAGGTCATTCGGCCGCACATACTAGTTGGGTGATGGAGCAAATTTTAAACAACTAAATCAGCGTGCAGGTATTGCTACGTTAAAAGCATCTTGTAATGCGTGTAATATCAGCGCCTGCTCCGGCGGTGCAAATATTTGTGTGTGACTACTAATGATTATTTTCTGGATTTCAGGCGTTTGTAATGCTTGATCAAATAATGCAATCACTTGCTTTCCTTGTTCTGACTGCGAGCATGCAATATAGCCAAACACTGTTTGATTCGTGTCGTCTAGGCTGAGATAGCGGATATTTTCTGTGCTTGGATCTGTACCGTGACGAGAAGTAAACACCGATCTGTATTCAATAACGGCATCGAACTTATTTTGAAATAGCATTTGACTAAGGCGATAAGCACCTGTTGTGCCGCCTAAGCTCATAAATGATTTAGGATGCTTGGTAATATAATTATCTATTTCGTGACCATATGAACGCCCTGAAGCAATGCCGATGGTGAGATTATATTTATTTACCGCATCATTTAAACTAATATTTTCAGGCAGTTCTGGATGATTATACACCACTAAGCGGTTGGCCGGAAAAGCCATAATTGGGGAGGTACTAAATAATGCATTTTCAAGGCGATCAGGTGTTTTGACTTTATTGTACAAACACACATCTTTCATTGCATGCAATTGTTGCCACTCCCTTAATCTACTCGCTGTGATAAAGTTTAACGCGATTGCACCATTGAGCTGCTTTTCAATATCGAGCAAAAATTGAGTGGCTATGTTAAATGGATCATCATTTTCCTGTGATGCAAAGTCGGTCATCATTTGCACCTTTAATGGTTTTTTAGCCATCGCTAATGAAGGCATTATTGCTAAAATACCAATCAAGAGCCCAATAACAAACTTTGACATAAAACCTATGTGAGCAAATTATTCATAGCTATTATTATAGTGTAGTTGCGTTGAAAATGACAATTATCGGATTAAATGAGATAAAGCGCTGTATTAGGAACATAAAATAATTTTTTTATTGCACTGATCATGCTTTTTTAAAGTCTGATGGAATTTTTTAAGCTAAAATAAGCGCAATTTATTTTTCTTTTAGGCGCTATTATGACTATTCATGTAATTAACCACCCACTTGTTCAACATAAACTTGGCCTTATGCGAGAATATGGCATTAGTACTAAGAGTTTCCGTGAGCTTTCGTCTGAAGTGGGTACATTATTAACCTATGAAGCGACTAAAAACCTGCCACTGGAAAAAGTAACAATTACCAGTTGGGATGGTAATCAATTAGATGTTGAACACATCAAAGGTAAAAAAATTACTGTTGTGCCAATTTTACGTGCTGGCCTTGGCATGATGGATGGTGTTATGCAGTTACTGCCTGCTGCAAAAGTCAGTGTTGTGGGCCTGCAACGTAATGAAGAAACATTAGAACCAATTCCTTACTTTGAAAAGTTAGTAGGCAAAATTGATGAGCGCTTGAGCCTCGTTATTGATCCAATGCTCGCAACTGGGGGCTCGATGATTGCGACTATCGATATGCTGAAAAAAGCGGGTTGTAAAGAAATTAAAGTGATTGTATTGGTTGCCGCACCTGAAGGGGTTGAAAAAACCCTTGCAGCTCATCCTGATGTAGAGATTTTTACCGCATCATTAGACAGCCACTTAAATGAGAAAGGCTATATAATTCCTGGTCTTGGTGATGCTGGCGATAAAATTTTTGGTACTGTCTAACAGTGGATAACTCTACCTTTTCAATCAAAACAATTTTAACTGGGGCGCAAATGTTATTTGTCGCCTTTGGTGCCTTGGTGTTAGTTCCTTTATTAACGGGGCTTGATCCAAATGTGGCACTTTTTACGGCTGGTATTGGTACCTTGCTGTTCCATTTGGTAACTAAAGGTCAGGTGCCGATATTTTTAGCTTCATCATTTGCGTTTATCGCCCCTATTATTGCCTGCGTGCAGCTATGGGGTGTGCCTGCCACAATGGGGGGCTTAATGGCTGCAGGCGGGGCTTATATGTTGTTAAGTCTATTAGTGAAATTAAAAGGTGTAGCTACCCTGCATAAAATATTACCACCAGTTGTGGTCGGTCCGGTGATCATGGTAATTGGTTTAGCACTGGCACCTGTTGCAGTTAATATGGCAATGGGTAAAAGCGGCGATGGTTCAATTCAGTTGATTGCGTACGAGCAAGCCATTTGGGTGGCGGCATTTTCGTTGTTAGTGACGCTAATTTTCGCGGTATGGGGCAAAGGTGTATTTAAGCTGATCCCTATCTTAGCTGGAGTCATCGCAGGTTACAGTTTATCGCTATATTTAGGGATCGTGCAATTTGATGCTGTTACTAATGCACCGTGGTTTGCAATGCCAGCTTTTACTTGGCCTGAGTTTAAATGGCAAGCGGTGTTATTTATGGTGCCGGTGGCAATAGCCCCCGCTATTGAACATATTGGCGATATGATGGCGATTAGCCAAGTCACCAATAAAGACTATTTGAAAAAACCGGGCTTACATCGCACCTTGTTTGGTGATGGATTAGCTACTACTGCAGCGTCTATATTCGGCGGGCCACCTAATACCACCTATTCAGAGGTCACCGGTGCAGTGATGCTTACGCGTAACTTTAATCCTAAAGTGATGATGTGGACTGCCATTATCGCCATTATTTTAGCGTTTGTGGCTAAAATGGGCGCTGGTTTGCAAACCATACCAGTACCTGTGATGGGGGGGATCATGATTTTGCTGTTTGGCTCAATTGCTGTGGTGGGTTTAAATTCGTTAGTGAAAAGTGGAGAAGACTTAACGGCTCCACGTAACCTCAGTATTGTGGCACTCATTTTAGTGTGTGGCATTGGTGGTATGCATATCGGTGGCAACGAATTTAGCTTACAAGGCGTGAGCCTATGCGCTATTTTAGGCATAGTGCTTAATTTAGTGTTACCAAAGGCTGATAAGCCAACGTAATATTTTGCACATTCAGCTAATGATTTGCACCAAAATAGCGCATTTAATATGCGCTATTTTTTTAACTAACTAAAAAATATAAAGTTATAAAACTGGTCTAGTAACTGCATTTACCTCATTAACAGTGTCATACTGATCAGGAGCGTTTAATGCAAGAGACAAATATTGTGGATATCACCCCATTTTTAGCAAAACATCAGCTGCCACTCAAATATCAGTATTTGAGTGAACAGTATTTCGTCCCACTCGCTGAAGATATTCTCCACAGCAAACCAACTGATGGTCCAATGCTGGTGGCAATCAATGGTTGCCAAGGCTCAGGTAAAACGACATTAGCAGATTTTTTAGTTACTTGGATCAATTGTAATACAGCGTTTAATAGTATTGCGATGTCGATTGATGATTTTTATCACAGCCACGCGCATCGTCAACAATTAAGTAAAGATGTACATCCGTTATTTGCAACGCGTGGTGTGCCAGGTACCCATGATACAGCACTTATGCAGCAGACTTTTACCGCGTTACTTGCAGGTGAAGTAGGGGTGCCTTTGCCACAGTTTGATAAACAAACCGATGATCCAGTTACGCAAGCGTTATGGCCTACTAATAAACAGCCTGTTGATATCATTTTTTTTGAAGGTTGGTGTGTTGGTAGCATAGCGCAACAACCTTATCAATTACATCAATCAGTTAATCAATTAGAACAATACGAGGATCCTGAAGGTATTTGGCGACGCTGTGTAAACAGTTGTTTAGCGAATGAATACCAAGATATTTTTGCAATGATTGATTATACCGTGATGCTAAAAGCACCGTCATTTGCCGATGTATATGGGTGGCGATTAGAGCAAGAGCAAAAATTACTGTCGCATAAAGGACGAGGCCAAGGAACGTTCGATGAGCAACAATTAGTGCGATTTATTTCTCATTTTGAACGTATTACGCGAGAAAATTTAACTCAGTTACCAGAGCAGGCCGATGCATTACTGAGCCTAGATAAAGTACGTGATATTAGTGCCATGAAGCTTCGCGCTGATGATGTTGCAATGCCACTTATTTTCACTGATTTAGACGGTACGTTACTTGATCATAACGATTACCAATGTACTGAGATTGCTCCGTTTTTAAGCCAATTGAGTCGCGCAGGTATCGCTGTAGTTTTTAATACCAGCAAAACGTTTGCAGAGGTAATCGCACTGCAAAAATCACTTGGGTTAAACCAGCCGTTTATTATTGAAAATGGCGGGGCTGTATATATCCCAAAAAATTATTTTTCATTAAAACCAATTGGCTGCGAAGAGCTGGATGAACACTGGCGTTATGCGCTTTCGCCAACCAATAAGCAGTTGTACAGTGAATTACTTGAATACGGTAGCGAGTTTAGTGCTTATTACCGTTTGTTCAGTCAATTATCAGCGCAAGAAGTCAGTCAGATAACAGACTTGAGCCTAGCACAAAGCGAACTTGCCCGTATTCGTGAATATTCAGATCCGCTTTTTTGGCAAGGCACAGAGCAACAGCTACTTGACTTTTTAGAAGCAATAAAACCGCTTGGTTATGAAGTGTTAATAGGCGGGCGTTTTATTCATTTAAATCGCAGTACCAATAAAGGTAAAGCGCAAAACTGGTTAGTAGAGCAATTTAAAAAACATTGTCGTCATGCTTTCACTACTATTGCACTGGGTGATAGCCAAAATGATATGGCGATGTTGGATGCCGCAGATATCGCGATTTTAATTAATAATCCTGCCAGTAAAGCCAAGGCAAAATTATCCCACAAACCATGGCGTGTTAGTGAACACCCAGCCCCACAAGGTTGGCTCGATGAAGTAGCAGATCTAAGTGTTATCAAAGCGCAATTAGCGTCTAAACAGGAGCAATCACATGGCTGATTTTTACCAAAATGGCATCATAACAACATTACATAATATTGCCGACCGTCCGCTGGCTGATCTAGAAGCTGAACTCGTTAGCTTTTCAAAACAACGGCCAATGGGCTTGATTTTACCCTCGCTGTACAGTGAACTTGAGGGCTCTGCATTACAAAATATTGTGCAAGAATTGAAACATGTTCCTTATTTGTCGCAAATTACGATTGGCTTAGACAGGGCCGATGAGAGTCAGTATCGTCATGCATTACAATTTTTTGCAGAGCTTGACCAACATCACCGCGTGCTTTGGAACGAAGGGCCACGTTTGCAAGCACTCGATAAAGAGTTGCAAGCGTTAGGCGTCGCGCCGCGTGAACTCGGCAAAGGCCGTAATGTGTGGTACTGCATGGGTTATAAATTGGCAACGGCAAAAGTTGAGTCAATAGCACTGCATGATTGTGATATTTTAACTTATGACCGTAGTTTATTAGCGCGATTAATTTATCCAGTTGCTCACCCGCGCTTTAACTATGAATTTTGTAAAGGCTTTTACCCTCGTACTGCTGATGGCAAGATCAATGGCCGTGTATCGCGTTTACTCGTTACTCCTTTATTGCGTTCATTTAAAACCATTTTAGGCAGCACTGACTACCTTGAATATATGGATTCATTTCGTTATCCGCTGGCGGGGGAATTTTCGTTTCGCCGTGATGTGCTCAACGATATTCGTATTCCTAGCGATTGGGGCTTAGAGATTGGCGTACTGTCTGAAATGTACCGTAACTACTCACACAATCGCTTGTGCCAAGTAGATATTGCAGATAACTATGATCATAAACACCAAGCGCTGTCACTGGATAATCAAGCGGCTGGCTTGTCAAAAATGTCGATAGATATCACCAAAGCGCTGTTTCGTAAGTTAGCCACGCAAGGAGTGACATTTACCACGGAAACCATTCGGTCACTTAAAGCAACTTATTATCGTATCGCACTGGATTTTATTGAAACTTATCATAACGATGCCATGATGAACGGCTTAAAACTCGATATTCATCAAGAAGAAAAAGCAGTAGAAATGTTTGCGCAAAACATTATGAACGCAGGTGAGCATTTTTTACAGTATCCAATGGAAGCGCCATTTGTACCCAGCTGGAACCGAGTTGCTTCAGCAATGCCAGATGTGTTTGCGCGTTTAGAAGAAGCAGTAGAGCTTGATAATAAAGAGTTTTCATAATAATACTTAAGCAGAGAAGTAATTACAGATAAATAATTAAAAATTAGTATAAACAACGGGGTAGGGTAATGAGTAAAGCGTTATTTGAACAACGGGTTGAACAGCACCTGACGAGTATATATGAGGGTGTTGACTTATGTATGAGTATTGATGCGCTTGCAAGCATGTTGATCACTACCATGTTAAGAGACGACCCGGTTCGAGACCCTACGCCGCATAAAAACCGCTGGGATCAGCAAGATGTAATTTTGATTGCTTATGGCGATTCAATTATGCGTTATCGCGATGCAGATCAAGCAGTTGCGGTACCGAGTGAACCACCGTTACATACCCTTCATCGGTTTATGAAAAACCAGTGTGCGGGAACGATTAACGCGTTGCATATATTACCTTTTTATCCTTATAGCTCTGATGAGGGCTTTTCGGTAATGAACTATGTACAAGTGAATGAATCTCTTGGTAGTTGGGATGATATTCAAGGAATAGCTCAAGATGTAAAGCTAATGGCTGATTTAGTGATCAACCACTGCTCTAGTCGCAGTCGTTGGTTTGAAAACTTTATTCAGGGCAAAGAGCCGGGGTTAAGCTACTTTAAAACAGCTAGCTTAAATGACGATCTATCTGACGTTGTGCGACCAAGAACATCACCGCTACTTAATACAGTGCAAACGGCACTAGGGGAGCGCCATGTTTGGTGCACATTTAGCCCAGATCAAGTTGACTTAGATTTTGCTAATCCATTAGTGCTTAATGAATTTGTAGGTATTATTCGCCATTACTTGGATAATGGTATAAAGATATTTCGCCTTGATGCTGTGGCTTTTTTATGGAAAGAACTTAATACTTCTTGCATTAATTTACCGCAAACACATGAAGTGATCAGATTACTGCGAACGCTAATAGAGCATGTGGAGCCAAGTGCAGTTATAATCACTGAAACAAACATTCCTAATCGTGAAAATTTATCTTACTTTGGTAATGCCAATGAGGCACATTGTATTTATAACTTTTCATTGCCGCCTTTGTTATTACATACCTTGCTCAGTGGTGACAGTAAAGCGCTCAAACATTGGATGATGAGCATGCCGCCAGCGCAAAATGGTACTGCCTACTTTAATTTTATAGCTTCTCACGATGGAATTGGCTTACGTCCTGTCGAAGGGTTGCTTGACGAGGATGAACTAGGGCAAATGGTCAATACGGTTAGTCGCTTTGGCGCAAAGGTGTCAATGCGCACAGCGAATAATGGCACCAGCTCACCCTATGAACTTAATATTGCGTTATTTGATGCCTTACAAGGCACTCATAAAGGCGTGGATAAGTGGGGCTTACAACGTTTTACCTGTGCTCATGCTATTATGTTTGCCCTCGAAGGCATTCCTGGGCTTTATATTCATAGTTTACTTGGTACCACCAATGATTATGAACGCTTTGAAAATAGCCAGCATAACCGCTGTATTAACCGTCATCGTTGGCAAGAGTCGGCACTACTTGAAAAGCTTGCCGATCAATCAAGTCATCATTATCACGTGTTTACTCAAATCAATAATTTACTGGCTATTCGTAAGCAGCAAGATGCTTTTCACCCTAATGCGACGCAATTTACCTTACATTTAACCGGTGCTTTATTTGGTTTTTGGCGTCAAAGTATAGACCGTAGGCAAAGTGTTTTTTGTGTTTATAACATTAGCGATGAGCCTCAGACTCTGCTATTAGCTGATCTGAACTTAATTGATACTGAGCAGTGGTTTGAACTTATTTCTGCTCAGGCAATAGAGCAGGGGCAACAAAGTATTGAACTTGCGCCTTATCAGCCGCTATGGCTATCGAATCGACAATAGTTAGCTATTTTACTGGAAAACGGCAGAGTTACTGTAAAGGGCTGTAAATCCCCTTTACAGTGTTATTTATTAAGGGCTTTGACGAGGTTATCTACTGTAAATGGCCTCGGATCTGAGGCAGTTTTACTAAATTGAGCAAAATCAATGTCGGCTAAATCAGTTTCATTTATGTGCTTTACAAGAGGTATGGTTTCAGTAGTAAGGTTACTGAATATGGATAAATATGAATGATTTAGGGGAACTCGAGTATTTTCATTATGATGATCAACTATATTAATAAGTGCATAGGCACCTAGTAACACACGGCCACCCAATGTTATATCCAACGCTTTGATACCTTTTGGTACAGAGTCCCAATTCATCCCACCAACAATGACCTTATGTGCACTTGTAATGCTCTTTTTGCACCAAACCCAATTGCATCATTGGCGCACCAAATAATATTGATCTCAGGAGCAAACTCCATAAACGCTAACGTTTTTATATAGCTTTCCTGTTCAGACCAATTGGCAACCTCTTTTCCAATAAAGTTAACATCTTCATGTTGCTCAACAAATTCAGTTAGGCCTGCAACACGTTCTACCGATGCAGGCGTTGTATAATCACCCATCAGAGCGAGTATATTAGCAGGTTGAGTTGATGTGGTTGTGTGTTTTATAAGTAACTGTTGTGCAAGAGCTTCCCCTGCAGCATAATTATCCGGTATGAGGCTGCCAATAATATTAACGCCAGCTCGTTTTAATGATATAAATTTTCCGATAGCAGGTCGGCTATATAAAAAATAAATAGGGATATTTCTGGTATTTAATTTTGCTAAGTATTTACTGACAACGCTTTTTTCATCTACCACAACTAAATAGTCAGGCTTGTCTTTAATTGCCTGCCTAATAAGTTCTTTCATTAAGATATGATTACGATTCGCGTATTTTATGTGCAAGTTTATATCTAAGTCATCCGCCGCATTTAGCATAATCTTAGATACTTTGAACCAAAAGTTACCCGTTGTGTTTATTTCATCTGATGAATCTGCAAAACCAGGATTTACAAAGGTAATGTTTAATTTGGCAAAGCTAGAAGGGCTAATTATTAAACACAACAAGAAAATCAGAAATTGTTTTTTTAATCTTCGCATTCGCTCTAAACCCAAAACACATCTCATCAACAAAAACGAATTCTAACACAAAATTAATTTTCACCACACTTAGAGTAAGGTTATATTCATAGCTGCTGGAGTGTATAATGATTTTTCATCTTTTTTGAGTTGTAACTGTTAGGATTATTATGAAAGTATTTCTGTGTCTTGTGGCACTGCTGTTTGTTCCGAGTTTATTTGCTAACGACGATTTAGATCTTGAAGCCAACATGAAGAATATGGGGCTTGCGTTCAAGCATACTGTTGAAGCAACACAACTACAGGAGTTTAATACCGCGATCGATGAATTTATGATATTGGTTAAGCGAAGTAAAACAGCCACTTTTCACAAAGAGGCTGAGCAGTCACTGCAAGGTTTAGATAAAGTGATCGCAAAAGCTGAACTTGCAAAAAAATTAGCGAATGAGCAAGGACTCGAAGCAGCCAAAGGACCGTTAAAAGCCATTGATGGGCTCCGTAAGCAATACCATAAACTGCATGAGCCACCAGGGTTTTGGGAGCTGTTGTTCGGTAAGTAGTGTTAGATTGTATTTAAGTTTAGCCTTAAAGACTGTACGCCTATATCAAGGTGTACAGTCTGTGATAGTTGTTTATTTTCTTCCTTTCTTTTTCATACCTTGCACTGCTTTAAAGCGTGGATTGTCTTTACAGATCACAAAAACGCGTCCTTTGCGTTTGACAATTTGACATCCCGGGCGGTTTTTAGCACTTTTCAATGAACTCAAGACTTTCATGATTATTTGCTCCCTAAGTTTTTAAAGCGGCGATTAAACGCAGCAACTCGACCATCTGTTGCAACAGATTTTTGCTTACCGGTATAAAATGGATGTGAGTCACTTGATACATCAATAGGTACGTAAGGGTATGTCTTGCCATCTAACTCAACGGTTCGATCAGTTTTAATTGTTGAACCAATAATAAAGTAGCTATCGGCGGCCGTGTCATGAAAAGCAACCGTTTGGTAATCAGGGTGAATATTAGGTTTCATAAATAGCCTTTTACTGGAAATTAATGTTATGTGATATTATCACTATAATTTATAGTAAATAAGAATTCTTTGCAAATACTATTTTTGAGTTGTTGGTAAAGTAGCTGATTTGATGTTTATTCACACAAACAAGTTAAAAAATCAGCAGTTGATTTAAAAAAACTAGCTATTGGGAATTAGCCTGTTATAAATAATAAGTAATCAAGAATAGGAGTCAGATTATTATGAGTGGATCAGCCCAGCAACAGCATAGTAGTGAACAAAGTCAGGAAATAGATCAGGGCGTCATGGAGACATTACGTAGTCGTGATCATAGTGTCCTAGCACAACAAATAGACCCATTAAGCTGCACCCATAATGACATTGTTGAATTGCTTGCACAGTATTTGGCATTAAGTGATCAAGACGATGATGAAATTTTTGATGCTTGGTTTGATGGCCTTAGTAAAGCGCAACATACGGTTTTAAAAGTATTTGAAGTATATCGCGGTCAGTTTGAGCATCAAGAGTAACTTTTACATATTGGATAAATTGGTTCAGAGTTAATCTTTATAAGGCAATTTGCATTTCTTGCTATTATAGCTGGTCCAAATGCTGCACAAACTCAGCTTGTTAGTAGGCAAGGTGTAATACCAATCGACTTAAATATTTAACCATTCTAGCGAGCTAACTAAAGCGCTAACTGCGTTATAATTTTTTCAAGTAGAACAACTACATGTCAAAATTTACGCCTTGTTATCACTGTATTTATCTGTCGCTATAAATGGTCAGTAACTTAACACGATTGGTATAAAGTTAAGATAGCTTGAGCTTATTTTAATGCACCTTCGCAGCAGAGCGCGACAAAGAACAAAACCAGTACGGTATCACATAGACCATTTCGACAGCGTAACCCCTTGGACAATAAGCGTGATCTAATGATGGATAATGCGTAAACAATTACAAGCAGCAACAAGTTTTAACGAAAAGAGCAAGGTGTTGTTTGGTGGTTATCTGAGCCATCGAATAAAAACCAGTGAAAATGACGAATAGCTCTATTTTTGATAGGTAGAAAAGTGCCAAAAACGTACCTTCAAGCGTAAATCGTTTCTGCCCCATTCTGAGTTGCGAACGTTCAGCTACTCGGTTCCCTAAAGCGTAATTTGATGTACTCTTCCTTATGTTTAGATCTCTAACTCTATGGCGAAATTTGTTAATCCACTACAAACTACGGTGCAAGATTAGACCTGCAAATATCAGGAATTTTTGGCGTCATTATTTGCCATTGCAATGTTCAATGGCAAATAATCATCTGAGGTAGAGTGTGACCCAAAATAGAAGTGTGTTAATCCACTATACGTCTCACCAAGCAAAAATGCTTTTTACCGCGTTGAAGCAACCAGTACTGGTCGAACAGTGGGTAGTTCAAGTTTGGGTTTTCTGCATCGACTTTATCGCCATTCACACTGATTGCGTTGCTGCCAATCAGTTCTCGTGCAATGCGCTTTGAGTTGGTTAAGCTTGATTCAACTAGTAGTTTTACCAAGTCTTGCTCAGCACTTTGCATGCTAGGTAAGCCATCGAGTTCTAACTGTTTTAGTTCGTTTAAACTCAATAGTTGAACATTGCCGCTAAATAGCGCTTGGGTGATTCGCTCTGCACTAGCTAATCCTTCTTCACCATGGACAAACCGCGTCATTTGCTCTGCTAGGATAAGCTGTGCCCGTGGTTTACCTTTGTTCTCTTTGTCTTGTGTTTCAATCGCAGAAATTTCATTGCAGCTCAAGAAGGTGTAGTAGCGTAGGAAGTTGTAAACATCGGTATCTTCCACGGATAACCAGAATTGGTAGAAAGCGTAAGGCGACGTCTTACTTGGATCTAACCACACTGCACCGCCTTCGGTTTTACCAAACTTAGTGCCGTCAGATTTGGTGATCAAAGGTAGGGTTAGACCAAAGACCTGCTCACTATTTTGACGGCGAGAAAGGTCAATGCCACTAACAATGTTGCCCCATTGATCATTACCACCGATTTGTAGGCGACAGTTGTACTGGCGGTTCAATTCTGCGAAGTCGTAAGATTGCAGCAGAGCGTAACTGAACTCGGTGAATGAAATCCCTTGTTCAGGACGTTTTAAGCGTTGTTTAACGGACTCTCGGCTGATCATGGTATTCACGGAAAAATGCTTACCTATATCGCGGAAGAAATCGATCACGTTAATCTGCTTCACCCAATCAGCATTGTTTACCATGATCATTGGCTTGCTGATTTGCTTATCCATCAACTGTTGAATTTGGCTCGACAGATCTTGCACCCAACCCGATACGGTCTCTTCTGAGTTTAAGCTTCGTTCTGTGGCTTTAAAGCTTGGGTCACCAATCATACCTGTCGCACCACCAATAAGAGCGATGGCTTGGTGTCCTGCGTCTTGAAAACGCTTAAGCATAATCAGTGGCACTAGGTGGCCGATGTGCAAGCTACCTGCGGTTGGATCAAAACCGCAGTACAAGGTTTGTGGCTCACATAGCAATTGTTGAACTTGGTCTAAATCGCTCGCTTGGGCAATCAAACCGCGAGCTTGTAAATCTTCAATTAGTGTCATTGTCTTATCTTTGTCTGGTTTGGTTGTATTCATATTAAAAGGCGATGCGGAATTGAGATATATCCCTAAAGGGACAGTTTGTTACCTTGATTGAGTGATTAGGTGGTTGAGAAACAATTGAAAGAACTCGCTTAATGACGCCACATTCAACTGAGCGTAGATGCGTTTACGGTGATTCTTAACTGTGCCTACTGTGACATCAAGCTGCGTTGCAATCTCTTTGTTGTCATAGCCTTGCGCGATTAATGCGGCGATTTCCTGTTCTCGTTTGGTGAGGACAGTTTCGCCAAAAGATGCCACTGCGGATTCAATTGCTGCACGCATTTTTCCTGAATAAGCGTCAGGGCTGAATACTGGCTCAGCGAGTGTAAACTCAGTCTGTTTCCAGTGCTGTTGGCACAAAGATTGAATAATGGTGAAGTAAGATTTGAGTTTGGTTACTTGAGGTTTGTTGAAGCGTTTTTCATCTTGCATAAATCCTAAGTAGAGCATAACCCAGCGTGTGGGTTCGACTTCGATAAGCATGCTGAGTTCGTCCTTCCAGCCCGTTTGATGGTAAAACTGCTGACAGTAGGCTTGGTACTCGAAAGTGTTACGCGTTACGTCTTTATCTACGACATCTTTGAACGTAAAAATTCCTTGCTCTTTGTTAGCGTTCAGCTTTTTATAAAAGGGGTCGTTTTGAAAAGAGGTGGTGAGATAACGCTGGAACAGAAGATCGCGTTCACTTTCAATCGAATCATATAGGTAGATAGGGTGTTTACCTTCGCGGTAGCCGAGGATAACCGCGCAATCAAAACTCAATATGGAAGCAATCACGCGCATGAGTTTAGGCGTAAAGCTTGGTGAGTTAAGAGCAGAAATTGTCTCTGCAAGTTGAGTGTTGAATGCGTCGTTAGGCATGGGAATTCGCGAGTCAATAAAGATTGAGATAAGCATAACGCAACAGGCGGTTTCCCCAAAGTTATCTATATTGGATAATTGAGTTTGGTTCCTATGCTGAGTGCATGGCTGCAATACTTGAGGCAATCCGAAAAGTTAGAGTGTGTTGTAGTTCGTAACGTATTTCTGTCCAGAAACGCGCTAGAGTGGCCATCTTCATCGCGCTCAAAGTACTCATTCAGTAAGTTTGGTTACACTACTCTTAAAAATCATCATATTGCGGTTACATTTATGCAAAACTGTGATACGGCACTATTGTTTTTCCTAAAACCTAAAACTTTTTTTCTTCACTTAACCGATAAATCATATTTAAGCACCAGTGCATCAATATAACGGGCACGAAGGGTATGTTGTTTTTCGTGTTCGGCACCATGACTAAGCGCGCGATTTAATAGTTTTAAAGCAGGGTGTAATTTGCTTCGCTCTGCTTGTGTGAGGTTTGGCTTTGTGCGTAATTCGGTTATATCATCTACAACTAAGCGACCAATATCAACGGCGGCGATTTCTTCAATTAAGCCATTTTGAGTTAGCACACCGTATTTACTGCATAAAAATTGTTGCCATACTTGTTGCAGGTGCTCTTCTAATTCACAACCAAATAGCTCTTCGTTAAATTCAAATCCTTGTTGAGCTAACTTCGTTAAACTTGCACTGTATTGCTGTGCAAAGTAGTTGAAGGCTTGACTGGATGAATCAATTTTTTGCTTGGCTAAGCCTTGTCCCCAGTTAACGCATCCTCGTGGATAGAAGTCGTCGTATTCTTCGCATTCATATAAACCAGAGTAAGAGCTACAACTAAGCTGATTTTTAATACAGTAACTGGGTTTTGGAAATAACCCGTTTTGTTGCCAAATTGCAAGAGTATCTTCATCGATTGCTAAGGCATGACAAAGCTCTTCGCTGTGATAAAAATGGGTTGCTAAAAATCGTGATAAACGCATAAAAGTGCACTCAAGGTTAGAAAATAAATATACTGTTTATTTATACAGTTGTTTATTTTGGACTAAGCACCTCTACAACACAAGTAATTTAATTAATTAGTTATGCAACACTCGGAAAACGCCTGCTTTTATGTTACAACTACGGCAAGTTTTTTTAAGATTAATTTTTTATGCGCACCCTAGAACAAATTAAACAAGCAAGCCTCATCACAGCAATTAAAACGCCTTATTTAGCCAGTGGTGAAATTGACTTAGCCACCTATGATTATTTAGTTGAACAGCAGATCGCCGCCGGTGTTGATGGTATTGTGGTCGGTGGAACCACAGGTGAAGGCCAGTTAATGAACTGGGAAGAGCATTTAATGCTGATTGCGCACAGCGTTAATAAGTATGCAGATAAGTTGGTGATTGTTGGTAACACTGGCAGTAACAATACCCGCGAAGCCGTTAAAGCGACTGAGTATGGCTTTGCCAGCGGTATGGACGCAGCGCTACAAATTAACCCTTATTATGGCCGCACATCGATTGCCGGTGTGATTGAACACTTCAAACGAGTGCTGGCAATTGGTCCGGCATTTATTTACAACGTAGCAGGGCGTACAGGACAAGATTTAACCCCTGACATTATTGAGCCGTTGGCACAACATGAAAACTTTATTGGCGTAAAAGAGTGCGGTGGTAATGAGCGCATTAATCACTATGAGCAACAAGGTATTGCCTGTTGGTCTGGTAATGACGATGAAGCACATGATGCTCGCCATACTTATAAAGCGCATGGCGTGATCTCGGTAACCTCTAATTTAATTCCTGGCTTGTATCGTCAATTAATGGACAGCAAAAGCGACGCGCTGAACGCCTCATTACAACCTTTGATCAGTTGGTTGTTCTGTGAGCCAAATCCAATTGCAATTAATACTGCATTGATGATGACAGGTGCAGTCAAGCCTGTATTTAGATTACCTTATGTGCCATTAAATGAGCAGCAGCAAGCGCAAGGGGTTACGTTGATCAATCAACTTGATGATGTTGCTGTTGTAGGTGGCTCTAAAGCCACACCATTAAATTTAGAAAATACAATTATTCTGCCATAATTTAGTTTGGGCTTTAAAAGATCGCCAAACCATTGTTGTTATTGCTTAGCAAAGTATGCTTTGAAAAGGTCAAACACAAAAATGGCTGTAGAAGAGAAAAGGTAATTCTAGTTGGTTTATATATTTAAAAACTAACTGTTTGCCTTAAATTGCTGTATAATTTGCGACCCTTGATAATGTGGCCGCAGGTTATACAGCATGAATTTTAAATCTTTTAGTTTTGCCCCTGAACTTCTTCAGGCGTTAGATGAACTTAACTATCACACCCTTACGCCCATTCAACGTAATGCTATTCCAGCAGTACGTAAAGGCAAAGATGTTTTAGCCAGTGCCCAAACAGGCACCGGTAAGACAGCTGCTTTTGCTTTACCAATTATTCAAAAATTATCTGAAGTTGAATACACAAAAACTAATGCACCACGTGCCTTAGTGCTAGCACCAACGCGTGAGCTTGCAGAGCAAATTGCCAATAATTTTACTGATTTTGCAAAGTACACCAAGCTTAAAACTGTGAGTTTATTTGGCGGTGTTAGTACGGTAGGTCAAGCTAATGGCTTAAAAGCGGGTGTCGATATCGTAGTCGCAACACCGGGTCGTTTACTGGATCATATTCGTTTAGGTAATCTAAGCCTTGCTGACGTACAACATCTTGTGCTCGATGAAGCTGACCGTATGCTTGATATGGGCTTTATTGGTGATATGCAAACAGTGATCAATGGCTGTGCTGAAGATCGCCAAATTTTGTTGTTCTCTGCAACATTCCCAGCGGCAATTAAACAGTTTGCTAGCAAAGTACTCAAGCAAGCTGAAATTGTCCGTGTTGATCAAACCAACAGCACTGCTGCAACCGTTCATCACGTGGTTTATCCAGTTGAAGAGCGCCGTAAACAAGAGCTGCTTTCTGAATTGATCGGTAAGAAAAACTGGCAGCAAGTGTTAGTGTTCGTTAACATGAAAGAAACGGCTGATGAGCTAGTTAAAGAATTAAACTTAGATGGTATCCCGGCTGCTGTGTGCCATGGTGATAAAACCCAAGGTAACCGTCGTCGTGCATTAAGTGATTTCAAAGCGGGTAAAGTACGTGTGCTTGTGGCTACAGAAGTTGCCGCTCGCGGGATTGATATTGATGACCTACCACGTGTAATTAATATTGACTTACCATGGCTTGCTGAAGATTACGTACACCGTATTGGTCGTACAGGTCGTGCCGGTAAACAAGGTCAAGCAATCTCATTTGTTAGCCGCGAAGAAGAAAATATGTTGTTTGAAATTGAAACCTTAATCGGTCAAAAAATTCAGCGTGAATACTTGCCGGGTTATGAAGTAAGTAACCGTGAAGTACTGATTGATAAAATTGGCAAAAAACCATCGCATTTGCGTCGTAGCCATTCAAATAAACCATCAGGTCAAGCAACTGGTGAAGCGCGAGCTAAAAACCGTTCACGTATCTCAAACGTACGTAAAACCCTTAAAGGTGCCAAACTTTCGTTAAAGAAATAATGGTATAAGTTAAGTCATTAACACCAAAAAGCCTCAATAAATGAGGCTTTTTTGTGAACAGTGAAAAACTACTTAGCTATTTTTCTCAAGCATAGATAACGCTAATGCTTCAGCGGCCTTTATACCGTCAATGCCTGCGGAAAGAATACCACCTGCATAACCCGCACCTTCACCGGCAGGGTATAGGCCTTGGGTATTGATACTTTGCATGCTTTTATCTCGTTTAATGCAAATTGGTGATGAAGTACGGGTTTCAACGCCAGTTAATAAGCCATCGTTTGATGAAAAACCACGAATTTGCTTATTAAATGCAGGAATTGCTTCACGAATGGCATCAATTGCATATTTAGGTAACACATTTGCTAGATCAGTGAGTTTGATACCTGGTGTGTATGAAGGCTTTACATCGCCTAAGTCACTTGAATCTTTACCTTTTAAGAAGTCGCCAATTAATTGTGCTGGTGCATCGTAATTACTACCACCTAGTTCAAAGGCTTGCTCTTCCAGTTTTCGCTGCAGATCAATACCGGCTAATGGATGACCTGGGAAATCTTCTTCAGGAGAAATCCCCACAACAATGGCACTGTTAGCGTTGCGTTCGCTGCGAGAATATTGACTCATGCCATTAGTTACCACGCGACCTTCTTCAGAGGTTGCTGCAACCACAGTACCGCCTGGGCACATACAAAAACTGTAAACAGTACGGCCACTGTCACAATGGTGAACCAGTTTGTAATCTGCAGAGCCAAGAATCGGGTTACCAGCATTATCACCAAAACGGCATTCATCGATCATAGATTGTTTGTGCTCAATTCTAAAACCAACTGAAAACGGTTTTGCTTCAACGTAAATCCCTTTATCGTATACCATTTTAAATGTATCACGTGCGCTGTGACCTACCGCAAGTACAACATGACGGGTATCAAGTTGTTCACCGGTGGATAATTTCAGTCCTGTTACTTGGCCATCATCAAGTAGGATGTCATCAACGCGGGTGCTAAAACGAATTTCACCGCCGAGCGCTTCAATACTTGCACGCATTTTTTCAATCATTGTAACCAGCTTAAAAGTACCAATGTGCGGTTTGCTGACATACATAATTTCTTCTGGTGCGCCCGCAGCTACAAATTCAGTGATCACTTTACGACCATAATGCTTTGGATCTTTAACTTGGCTGTAAAGTTTTCCGTCAGAGAATGTTCCTGCGCCGCCTTCACCAAATTGCACGTTTGACTCGGTATTTAGAGTACGTTTTCGCCAAAAACCGAAAGTGTCTTTGGTACGTTCACGTACTTCTTTACCACGTTCTAAAATAATGGGTTTAAACCCCATTTGCGCCAGTATTAAACCAGCAAACAGTCCACAAGGGCCAAAGCCTATTACCACAGGACGTTCTTGAATCGTTGCTGGTGCTTGAGCAACAAATTTATAGCTGGTGTCAGGGGCTGGTTTTACATGTTGGTCTTTAGCAAACTGAATTAATAATTGCGCTTCATTATCAACCTCAATGTCGAGGGTATAAATAAGTAAAATGGCGTTTTTTTTGCGGGCATCGTAACCACGTTTAAAGACATTAAAGCTATGGAGTTGGCTGTTATCAATGCCAAGTTTAGTTATAATTGCTTGCTTTATGGCATCTTCGCCATGATCAAGTGGCAGCTTAATTTCTGTTAAACGTATCATATTTAGTCTCTGTTAGGTGTCTTAGCAGTCGCTGACGCGAGTTGCTCACAATAGCGGACTATTTTACGTTAATTTAAGCCTCGATGGCAGCGATTATTTATTGTATTTTGGCTGTGGTTGGGTATGATCTCCAGCTGTATTAAGATATGTTAGGCAAACGTTAAAATGGCATTTGTAGTCACTGAAAACTGTATAAAGTGTAAATACACTGACTGTGTAGCAGTGTGTCCAGCAGATGCGTTTTATGAAGGCCCTAATTTTTTGGCGATCAGTCCGATTGATTGTATTGATTGTGGTTTATGTGTTCCAGAATGCCCCGCTGAAGCAATTTATCAAGAAGATGAATTACCTGATTCGCAACAAGAATTCACCGAACTGAATGCCGAACTTGCTCTTATTTGGCCGCGTATCACTGATGTAAAACCAGCCCCTGAAGATGCCGATACCTGGAATGGTGTGGCCGATAAATTAAAGTTAATTGAGACCTAAAATCTCAGCTTTTTGTCTTGATTAGTTAATTAAAATAACATTTTTGCAATCAAACTATTAACAAATGTACCTGCGTGAATTACAATTGCTACTTAAATTACTCATCCGAGTAACTGAGTATTAAATGGATGTTTATGCAGTATATAAAATTAATAATATTATCTGTCTGGGTTTTAGCTTTCGCTTTATGCAGTACGTTTGCACACGCTGAGCAACAACAATTTAGTTTAGCGCACATTGAGCAAGGTATTGATCTTGATGGGCAGTTGAGCGAACCGCACTGGCAACAAGCCACTTTAATCCCTTTACGCTATCAAAATGAACCCAACGAAAAAGGCACACCACCTGTAAAAACAGACGTTTATATCTATGAAGATGGCAACTATTTATATCTTGGTTTTGTTGCTTATGATAATGATGCCAGTCAAATACGTGCAGCACTTCGAGATCGCGATACATTATGGTCGGATGATAATGTCGCATTGATGATTGATACCTTCAACGATGAGCGAACAGGTTATGAGTTTTACGTAAACCCACTCGGTGCACAAGGTGATATGCGCATGACCGATACCGATGGCTGGACTGAAGACCCATCGTGGGATGCGATTTGGGACAGTGCGGGGCAAATAACTAACCAAGGTTATACCGTAGAGATGCGCATTCCGTTCACTGCATTGCGTTTTCCTAAAAATAAAGCCGATATGACTTGGGGGGTTGCGCTGTGGCGTAATTATCCTCGAGATGTTTTATATCAATTATCCAATGTAGGTTTTGATCGCGACGTGAAATGCAGTTTTTGCCAGTTTGATAAAATAACAGGCTTTAATGCCATGGAACCGAGCAAAAATATTCAATTAACACCGACCTTGACCGCTCTTCGCAATGATGCCAAAGAGGCTATACCAGGGGATTGGCAAAATGGTGATATTGAGACTGAAGCTGGACTCGATTTACGTTGGGGTATCAGCCAAGATGCGGTTATTAATGCCACCATTAATCCCGATTTCTCGCAAGTAGAGACCGATAGTTTAGAGTTGGATGTCAATACTACATACTCTATTTATTATGCTGAGAAACGCCCGTTCTTTTTAGATGGTGCATCGTATTTCAAAAGCAGTTTATTTGAGCTTTTATATACTCGTACAATTGCCGAGCCTGAAATTGGCGCCAAAATAACCGGTAAAACAGATGCACATAGTTATGCCTTTATGTATGCCGATGATGAAAATACCAGTCTTTTTTTACCGACTAACCAAGGTTCTGGCTTTGCTAATTTAGCTGAAAAATCAAAGTCAGCGGTTGGCCGATATCAATACGACATTGGCGAGCAGGGCACTATAGGGGTGATGAGTACCCACCGTGAAGCGAATGACTATCACAATACCGTACTGTCGGTAGATGGTAGTTATTGGTTTAATCAAACAGATAGTGTGTTGTATCAAGTTGCTACCTCTGATACTAAAAACTCCGCCTTTTTAACTGATAACTATGGCTTGGAGAAAAACCAATCTGATCAAGCTTATAAGCTCGAGTTTTCTCGCGAGAAAAGGGATTATAAGCTACTTGCCAGTTACGAAGATATTGGTGAGGATTATCGTACCGATGTTGGCTATCAAGAAAAAGTGGATTATAAAAAAGCGTTACTAGGCGGCGGGCAAACTTGGTACTTAGACGCAAGTGAGATGATAACCGAATATTCTTATAATGTTGATTGGGACAAAACCTGGGCGCAAGATGGTAGCTTGCTTGAAGAAGAGTACGAAGGGTATATTTTTTTAAAAGGCCAATTACAGTCATCCTTAGAGTTTGGTTTGATCCATCGTAATGAGAGCTATAAAGATGATTTTTATAATCAAAATATCGGCTTTATTTATGGTGGTTTTAACCCAAGCAAAGATTTACGTATTACGCTCTATAGTGAGTTTGGTAGTAAAATAGATTACAGTAATGAGCAGTTAGGTGATTTATTTACTCTAGAGCCAGAACTTACCTGGGACATCAATGATCATTGGCAACTACAGCTTGAACACAGTTATAGCCGTTTAGATAACCCACAAGGTGAAAATGTATTTACAGCGAATCTAACCGATTTACGAATTTATTATAAATTTAATATGCGCTCGATGCTGAAACTGATTTTACAGTTTGAAGATATCGACCGAAATCAAAATGCTTATTACTTTGCTGTAAATCACATCAACCGAGATTATGGCAGTCAGCTTGTTTACTCATATAAAATTAATGCACAAACATTATTTTACTTGGGTTATTCAGATAAAGGCTATCAAGATGACTCATTAAAAAGTATAGAACGCGATCAACGTACTTTCTTTACTAAATTAAGTTATGCATGGCAGCTTTAAATTACATTTAAAAAAAAGCCCTTAGTATTTAACTAAGGGCTTTTTGTTGTTAGATCTATTTAAAGTCATAGTTGAATATTTCAATACATCTAATGTGTTATTTTAATGCTCTTTTATTTTATAGGTTGCTATGGCGTCTCTTACCACAGGTTCAAGACTTTTCAATCCCCACTGTTTACCGGTCTCAATCGCTTTTTCAATTGGTTGGTTAAGCTCTATTGCGTTATAAAGTGCAATCAGTGCCCCAACTCGGTTACCACTTGCACAATGCAGTAATGTTGGGCTCTCAGATGCTTGCGCTAATAATTGCTGCAGTTTTTTTGCATTTTCGATATTGATATCGGCTCTTGATGAAATGGGCAGTGAAAAGTATTGCAGTCCTAAATTGGTCACTAAAGCCTGTTCATCCCAATTATTTTCCCCATCCCCGCGTAAATTAATTACATACTTTATACCTTGCTTTGCAAGCTGCTGAAATTGCTCTTTAGAAGGTTGTCCTGCAGTATAGATGTGTTGCTGTGGGTGCGCATAATTAGTTAATGCGACGGACTTTATATTTACTGATGGGAGTGGTTGTGCATAACTTGTTATGCTGATCAAAGAACATGCTAAAGTGATAATAAAAAATACTATTTTCATGATGTTAGATCTCGTTGAAGTTGCTAATAATGTGACAATTGTATAAGTAGTTACTATTATTAAAGCAGATAGTTTAGTTTTTCAAACACGTTAGAGTCACTTAATAATAATGCCAGCAACAGCTGGCATTATTTATCGGTTATTAAGGTGTGTAATAAATTGGTGAGCCAGGCCCTACTGGCAGACCAAATACAAACACCCACAAATAAAACAGAGCAACCCAACCGACAAAGAAAATCATACTATAAGGCAGCATGGTGGCGACTAAAGTGCCTATTCCCATGTCTTTTTTATATTTAGTGGCAACGGCGAGTATCAAGCCAAAGTAACTCATCATTGGGGTGATCAAGTTGGTGACAGAATCACCAATTCGATAAGCCGCCTGAATGGTCTCTGGCGCATAGCCAATTAACATGAGCATAGGTACAAAGATAGGCGCAGTGATTGCCCATTGTGCAGATGAAGAACCTAAGCTTAGATTAACTAATGCACACATTAATATAAATAACACAAATACTTCAGGACCAGTCAGATTGAGGGCTTGTAACATAGCAGCGCCATTTATGGCTAAAATAGTCCCTAAGTTAGTCCATTTAAAGAAGGCAACAAACTGCGCGGCAAAAAATACTAATACAATGTACATGCCCATTGAGCTCATACTTTTGCTCATCGCGTTGATCACGTCTTTATCATTTTTCATGGTGCCTACTACACGGCCATAAACGAAACCGGGTATACCAAAGGTAATAAAAATAAATACCACAATCCCTTTAGAAAAAGGCGAGTGGGCAAATAAACCTGTTTCAGGATGGCGCAAAATGCCATCTGCAGGCACGATTGTCCAAGCAAGTAGTAGCGATACTAACAATAAAGAAAATCCAGCCCATTTTAAGCCTGATTTTTCTTTAGCTGTTAAGCCTTCTATATTATTTTGCGCCAGATCAGCACTGGCTTCATCGGGGTTGTATTTTCCAAGGCGGGGTTCAACGATTTTTTCAGTCACGAAGGTGCCTAATACGGCAATCAGTAAAACTGAAATCATCATAAAATACCAGTTTGCTTCAGCGCCAACTTGGTAAGTTGGATCAATCATTTGTGCTGCCGGAGTCGTAATACCTGCAAGCAATGGATCAATCGTACCTAACAATAAATTAGCACTGTAACCGCCCGATACACCGGCAAAAGCTGCGGCTAAGCCCGCTAATGGATGACGGCCTAAACTATGGAAGATCATTGCGGCTAAAGGAATTAATACAACATAACCAAGTTCAGATGCGGTATTAGATAATATAGCGGCAAATACCACCATAAAGGTAACTAAGCGTTTAGATGCCCCCATTACCATGCCACGCATTGCAGCAGATAATAGCCCTGAATGTTCGGCAACGCTGACACCTAATAGTGCAACAAGCACAGTTCCTAAAGGGGCAAAACTGGTAAAATTAGTAACAAGACCGGTGACGATACGTTGTAAGCCTTCAGCACTTAATAGACTCACAACTTCGATAACGCCGTCAGGTTCACGACCGGCGGAGCCAATTGGGCGAGGATCAATTGCACTTAATCCAAACCAATCAGCAATACCACTGAAAACAATAATGGCCACACAAAATAGGGCAAACAAGGTGATTGGGTGGGGTAACATATTCCCCAAAAACTCAACCGAGGCTAAAAATCGGTTAAATAATCCCGATTGTTTTTCTTCACTCGATGAGTCGGCAGTGTCGACGGCTTTTGACATAGCAAGGCTCTTAAAATTGAAAAATTTCCGCAATCTATCATTTTTAAGCATGATTATCATTAATAAACGGTGGTTTACCAGATGGGTACGATAAACTGTTAATTAGGCTATAGAATTCCTTTGAATAGTAACGGATAGCGGCGTAATCGCTGGCCAATATAGTCATCCGCTAAGATTTGCTGGCAAATATCTTCAATATTATCAGAAGCTTCAAACACCCAGTCGAATCGTTCAATTGCAGTTAAAAATCCTCGCTTTAGGAACTGTTGTTGCCGATACTCTTCGAGATTACCTTTAATTATGGCAAGCTTACTTTCATCGTCGCGTAATTGTTGCACAACCTTGGCTATAAAATCTGTATGTTGGTTGTGCTTATTAGCTGGGCGAATTCGCGGTTTGCTGTTATACACAATTACACCTCATTGATTATATTTTCCAGCTTTTTAAGGAAGTCATCTTTATGCTTTTCATGTTCATAATCGAGATGATAGGTGTTATGAAAACCAAATCTAAGCAATACGCCACTGCCTTTAAGATAAATGGTATAACCATCAATATCTGAAAATGCGGTTAATCCTTTATAGTGTTTTCCTTCATTATTTATCTCACCATGTTGGATGATCTGCTCATAGACAGCTAATATTTGTTTTCCTTCGATGTCATTTTTCATCACTACTCCAAAAGTTGCTTTGATAATTAAATTGATACGAAACCTAACTCTATTTAGTTTATAGCATGTAATGATAAATGATCGAAAAGTTCACTGATGTCGCAAAATTACAATCAGCTAAGAAAGCGACCATGCTAAGGTGTATTTATTTTAGGGATAACAATGATGAAGTCTAAATATATTAAGCTGTTGTGGGTCTTTTTGTACTTTTCAAGCAGTCAACATTTGTTAGCAAATGAGTCAAATTTGGTTTTAAAAAACCAACAGGGCGAACTGTTCGAGCTGAATAAAATCGTTGGCAAAAAGCCTGTGTATTTAAAATTTTGGGCAACGTGGTGTAAGCCTTGTATGGAGCAAATGCCACACTTTCAGCAGGCCTATGAACAGTATGGAGATACAATTGATACAATAGCGATTAACATTGATCTAAATGATGATCCTACTGCTGTTGCAGCTGTTAAAAAACAGTTTAATTTAACCATGCCTATCATGAGTGATCATACCGCAAAAGTTGCTCAGCATTATCAATTTATAGGCACTCCTTTTCATGTATTACTCGATAAAACGGGCAAAGTGATTTTTCAAGGCCATGAAGCAGATAAAGCACTTGATAATACACTGCGATTATTATCACATGACGGCATGGTGGCAAAGGCCCACTTGTTAGATGAAGGTAATAAGCAAGCTGCGACTGCTTTAGTTATTCCAGAGCATGGCTTAAAGGCAATATTATATACGGCAACGTGGTGTGATTGGTATTTAGCTGATACTCGCCCGAAGATGGCAACAAACTGTGCCGCAGCTCAAAAGCAAATCAATCTATTAACCAATCAGGGAATTGATACTGAAGCTAGGGTTAGCCAATTATGGACAGATCAAGCCGCTGTTGATGAATATATCGAAAAATTTAAAGTCATACATCCGGTGTACATTGATCACGGTAATGATTTATTTATTGATAATAAAATCAGTAGTGTGCCTACCTTGGTCATTTATAAAAATGGACTCATGGTCAATCGTATCAGCGATTTTTCTAGCCCTGTGAATTTGCAAAGTAAGTAATAATTTGCTTTGAAAATGAGCAAATCTAGCCTATCCTCTAGGCTCATTCATCAGTGAGCTTAAAGCATGATAGATAAGGCGTTATTACTTAAAACTCGCGAGTTATCAGATCGATTAATCGCCCTACAAACCCCTATCCGTATCTTAGATGCGATAAATTGGGATAAAAGCATAAAAGAAGAGTTTTTTAGACAAAAATGTCAAAAAAATCCACTGGTTGATAAAGCCTATTATCAGCAACGGGATCTAGGTTTTGTACCTAGCGAGCTACGCCAAGCATTTTCTGATCTAAACCGTAATATCATTAGCCAGCTTGGGCAACTCAATCCTATCGCTCAATATATGAGTAAAATGTGCAGCGAGTACAAAACAGTATTGAGTATGCTTGAATACCGTGGCACTGCTGAATTTCATGATTTATCTGTAGAGTTGTTTGGTCATCCAAAAGATTTATTTCATGCCGGTGAGCCATCGTTATCAGAGCTTGCAAATATGCTTGAGTTACCGCTCAAAAATCTATTGGCGGCCGATATTTTACCAGATGATCCTAAAAATATAGATGCTGATGAAGCCGTTCGAATTCTTGCTGAACAAGTACGTTTAAGCATGCCAGGTATCGATGTTGAAGTGGTTATTAGTGATGGGATCGTCAGTGATGCAGCTGCTGGTGCTAATAATATTAAGCTAAATCAAGACGTAAAGTTTTCTCAACGTGAGCTTGATATTTTAGAAGTACATGAGGGCTGGATCCACGTCGGTACAACCCAAAATGGTTTAGCTCAGCCATACTTAACCTGTTTAAGTAAAGGCACGCCAAGTTCAACAGTGACACAAGAAGGGCTGGCGGTACTAACCGAAATCATCACCCTTAAATCAACCCCTCGTCGTTTAGCGAAGTTAGTAAATCGTATTCAAGCGGTGACCAAGGTAATTGATGGGGCTGAGTTTGTTGATATATATCGTGATTATGTTGCTCAAGGCTTGAGTAAAGATGAGAGCTATACATTGGCCCAGCGAGTATTTCGTGGCAGTACCGCAACAGGCTTGCCATTTACTAAAGATATCGCTTATATCAAAGGGTTTGTATTGGTTTACAATTTAATTCGGGTTGCGATACAACTTGGTCGCATCGATCAATTACCTTTGCTGTTAGTGGGTAAAATCTCGATTGATGACTTTAGACTAATATCACAATTACATGATTTAGGTGTAATTGAAGACCCTAAGTTTGTTCCACCACATTTTAAAGATTTACGCGGTTTAGCAACGTGGCTTAGTTTTGGCCGTTTTATTGGTGATTTGTCATTTGAACAGTTAGAAAACGACTATAAACCACTATTTATATAGTGACTCATAATCCTAGTATAAAAACAATAAAAACGCAGTTGTAATGAACAACTGCGTTTTTTCTATCGTACAGCTAAGTACTTTATTAAATCAGCCAGTAAGTACCCAGCTGTAAACACATGCACTTATGATCTGAATCTAGATTTATTAACGTGCATTGGTGCTTTCAAAGATTTTATCGGCCGATGCAGCAACGAAACCGGTATATAGTTCACCATCAGGTTTCGCATAACGCAGGGCAAACTCATAAAAACAACTAGGTACGCTCATCGTCGTGTCACTAAACTCTACGGCAAAGTCATCGGCAAGGGTTGATGATTGCTCAAGTAATACCTCAGGTGAGCCTTTTACTTCCCCGCCTGAAATATTAAGGGCAAAACCGGCATCTTTAAGCGCTTGGTTAACGTCTTCAATTTTATCAAATTTGGCAAGTTCATTAATGTTCACGGTGAAATGATTAGCACGGTAACCCCATGCTGACATCCACGCTGCATATTCGCTTTCAGCGAGTAACTGTTTATAAGTTTCAGAGCTTACTTGCCAATGGGTGCCTGAGTATAAGAAGTTTTCTGCGGTTACGGCATCTGCATCTATGCTGGCAACCAGCTCATTAACGATGGCTTGCAGTTGCTCAGAACATTGCTCTACAAGTAATTCAGAAATAAATACTTTTGGTTGCTTTGGATCGCTATGCTCATAATGTTTAGCATACAATTTTTTAGCTTCAAAATGATATTCACCACATTCTTTATAACCGACGGCTAAGAAATGGGCGGCTAACTTTTCCAGACCAATTTTTTCATGATTGAAAGTGCGTAGTGCAATATGGTCGTTGATCACATCATCTTGTTGTGTCGAGCCTAATAGCTCATGAACTTTTACAGCTGACGGTGTTACCGCTAGGTAGTTTTGCCATAAGTTGTCAAAAAGGGCATTTACATCTGTGTGCATTTTTAATTCCTTAATTTAATTTCTGCAGCCGTTAAGCTGCAGACTGATTATTCAATAATTAAGCCCGGCGCAAGGGTACTTGGTAAACTAACGCTTGGTGCTTCAACAGAGGCTACTGGGTATGAGCAGTAATCTGCGGCGTAATAGGCGCTCGCTCTGTGGTTACCACTGGCACCAATACCACCAAATGGCGCGGCACTTGATGCACCGGTAATTGGGCGATTCCAGTTAACAATACCGGCGCGAATATGTTTTAAGAAGTGCTCATAATCTTCACTTGAGTCACTTAAAAGCCCAGCCGATAAACCAAATGAGGTATTGTTCGCTTCCACAATTGCACTGTCAAAGTCGCTATAGCGATAAATTTTAATTAATGGGCCAAAGTGTTCTTCATCTGCGATGCTGGCCACATTTGTTACATCGATAATACCAGGGCTTACAAAACCGGTGCCTGGTTTTAAGTGTTTTAGTTCAACTAAAGGTTCAGCTCCCATATCAATCAATTGTTGCTGAGCGGCGACCATTCCAAGCGCGGCTTTTTCGCTGATCATAGCCCCCATGAAAGGTTGTTCTTTGCTAAAGCTGTCTGCAACTTTTATACTTTTAGTTGCGGTGATCAGCTTTTCTAAAATAGCATTACCATTAGCTGTATTTGCAATAAATACCCGACGGGCGCACGTACAGCGCTGACCAGAAGTTATAAAGCCGGATTGGATAATATCATGCACGGCAGCATTTACGTCAGCCACATCTTTAACTATGAGCGGGTTATTCCCCCCCATTTCTAGCGCTAAAATTTTACCTGGATGTCCAGCAAACTGCTTATGTAATAAATGACCTGTGTTTGAGCTGCCAGTAAAAAACAAGCCATCGGTATCTTGGTGGCTAGCAAGTGCAATACCGGTGTCAACTTCACCTTGAATAAGGTTGATCACCCCAGCTGGCAGGCCTGCTTTTAACCATAACTCAAGTGTGTATTGAGCAACAAGTGGGGTTAGCTCAGATGGTTTAAATACGACGGTATTACCCGCTAAAATTGCCGGTACTATATGACCATTAGGGAGGTGGCCTGGGAAATTATAAGGGCCAAAAATAGCCACTACACCATGCGGCTTATGACGAATAAAAGCTTTAGCGCCGGGCATTGGATTTTCAGTAGTGCCTGTTCGTTCATTATGAGCTTTTATTGAGATCGCCACTTTGCCTGTCATAGCACCCACTTCGGTGCGTGTTTCCCATAGTGGTTTACCTGTTTCGCGGGCAATGATAGTCGCAAACTCTTCTCTATTTTCTTTTAGCTGGCTGACAAAACGCTCAAGAACCGCAATACGCTCTGTAATTGGGGTATTTGCCCATGTAATGTGTGCCTGACGAGCTGATTTAATCGCTGCGTCTACTTGTTCTTTACTTGCCGCTTTACCTTGCCAAACAATATCACCGTTACTTGGGTTTATTGAACTGAAATCATGACCTAAGCCAGTTTGCCATTGGTTATTGATTAGTTGGCTGTTGTGCGTATTAACGCTCATAGAAACTCCTACAGAGGTTTACAGACGGAAAAACCGCGCTGCATCTCCTTGTTTTAATTTAAGTGCTTTTGCAACTTCACTACTAATAATCAAGGTATGTTTAGCATGATTATAATGTGCATGTTTTGTGAAAGTGGCTCTGAAGTCATTCACGCCTTGATTACAAATAGCTAAGGTGTCGGAACTTTGTTGATTAATATGATCAAGTTCACCTATGGTAATAGGGCATACTTGAGATTCACGGATGCTACGTATATTGCCAAGTTTGGCTTCAACTGTTGGCCCAGCATCAAATAAATCAACGTAACCTCGATGCTCAAAACCTTCTTTTTCAAGCAATTTTAGTGCAGGTTTAGTGTGCTCGTGTACTTTACCAATTACAGCTTGCGCTTTTTTGCTTAACAGGTTGGCGTAAATAGGGTACTTGGGCATTAATTCACTAATAAATACTTTATCGCCTAAGCCGACTAAATGATCGGCTAGTGGGAATTCAATACTGAAAAAATGTTCTTCAAGCCATTGCCAAAATGGAGAATGGCCGTTTTCGTCACTAACGCCACGCATTTCTGCAATGATGGTATCGGCAAAACGCTCACTGTGTTGAGCCATAAACAAAAAGCGTGAACGCGATAAGAAACGTCCTGTTAGCCCTTTGCGGCTATCTTCACGTAAAAACAGTGTGCATATCTCTGAGCAGCCGGTGTAATCATTACACATACTGAGAATATCAACGGTGTTATATACGTTAAGAGTGCGAGAATGATGAACCGTTTTACCTAAATGATAGTGATACAAAGGAACGTTCATACCGACCGCCGCTTCAATCGCGGTAGTGCCGACTACTTGACCTGTTTCACTGTCTTCTAATACAAATAGGTAGCCCTCGTCTTGAGGCTTATTAATGTTTTTTGCAAAGCTCCTTTCTGCTCGTTCAATTTTCTCTAGCAACAAGGCATCATCAACAGGTAATGATGTAAAACCATGGCCTGACTCTATTGCTATTTGTTTTAGTGAGTCAAAATCATTTGCGGTTATAGGACGTAATACTTGCATTTAAAAGTGCTCCATTAACGCCCTAAACAGGGCGTTAAATTAGGTTAACCGTTTACAACGTCTGCTACGGCTTTTTCAAAGCGCGCTAGACCTTCTTTAATGTCCTCAAGTGGGATCACCAGTGAAGGCGTAAAACGAATAACATCAGTACCAGCAACTAAGCTCATTAGTCCTTGTTGAGTACTTGCTACCAAGAAGTCGCGAGCGCGCCCTTCAAACTTGCTGTTTAGTACGGCGCCTAATAATAGACCTTTACCGCGTACTTCACTAAATACGTCGTATTTTGCGTTGATCGCTGCAAAACCATCACGGAAAAGCTGTTCACGCTGTTTAACGCCGCTTAGCACTTGTTCGGTATTCACGGTATCAAATGCCGCTTCTGCCACTGCACACGCTAACGGGTTACCGCCATAGGTTGAACCATGCGTGCCCACTTTAAGATGTGCTGCAATATCAGTCGTGGTGATCATCGCACCAATAGGGAAACCGCCACCTAACGCTTTTGCTGTTGTTAAAATATCTGGTGTCACGCCTAATTCTTGGTATGCGTATAGTGAGCCTGTACGGCCTACACCCGTTTGTACTTCATCAAAAATAAGCAATGCATTGTGTTTATCACACAAAGCACGCACACCTTTGATAAATTCATTATTTGCAGAGATAATGCCGCCTTCACCTTGCAGAGGTTCCATCATTACGGCACAGGTTTTATCGCTGATCAGTGCTTCAAAAGCTGCTAAATCATTGTAGTCACAATGATCAATTGCGGCTGGTTTAGGACCAAAACCGTCAGAATATGCGGTTTGGCCACCCACAGTTACGGTAAAAAAGGTACGACCATGAAAGCCTTTGTTAAATGCGATTATTTGGCTTTTATCAGCACCATGTACATCCAATGCGAAACGACGCGCGAGTTTTAGTGCTGCTTCATTTGCTTCTGCGCCTGAGTTTGCAAAGTAAACTTTGTCTGCAAATGTTGCGTCGGTGATTTTTTTAGCTAATCGAAGTGCTGGCTCATTAGTCATCACATTGGATAAGTGCCAGATTTTTTCGCTTTGCTCTTTTAACGCATTAACAAGGGCTGGGTGACAGTGGCCTAAACAGTTGACCGCAATACCGCCAGCAAAGTCAATATATTCTTTATCGTTTTGATCCCAAACACGAGAACCTTGGCCACGCACCGGAATAACCTCTGATGGGTTATAGTTAGGGACCATTACGTCGTTGAATAATTCTCTTGTTACTTGCATTTGTTACACCTAATTCTGGCTTAATATGAAAAAAACAAATTGCATTTGATGGGTTAATCAAGCCGTTATTACCCTGCAATAATGTGCTTTAATGATTTTTCTTATTTACTACCGCTATTATCTGAGTTCAAAGCTTAAATTTGCAGTGCTATTTTGTGAAAAATGATTAAAATAAAACACAAAATGACGAGGTTAATAATCAATATGATAACTATACAAGACGAAAAGCTACTTTCTATACTTCGCACGAATGCCAGAGCGAGTATTTCTGATCTTGCCAGGGCACTTAACTTATCGCGCTCAACGGTGCAAAGTAGGATGTTAAAGCTAGAAGAAACTGGAGTAATAAAGGGCTACAGTGTTGACTATGGCGATGCGTACTTAAGTGCCATGGTATCGGCCCATGTATCAATTAAGGTAAAGCAAAAACTAACCACTAAAACTAACCTTGAACTCAAGCAGATTGATGCTATTTCACAATTGTATGCTATCAGTGGTGAGTTTGATTTGATAGCCGTTGTACAAGCACAAAATTTAGAAAAACTCAGCCATTTACTCGATGACATTGGTAACTTAGATGGGGTTGAACGTACGACTTCCTCTGTTATTTTAGAAACAAAGTTTAAACGCTAAGTTGACCACAAATACAGAATGTCATACTTTATATATATTATTTTTTGCTGTGTAGCGTATTGAGGTTAAATTATTTCCTATCTTTACGACTAAACAAAACAGTATTTACGCACTACACTTACTACTAGCGCTGGGTTTTTTACTCGTTAATGTAATTATGCTCCCTAATTTTATTGGCGTTTTTATTTGGTTTATATTTTCTAGAACTTATGTTCGGGTTATTAATCATAATTAAGAATCTTCAGTTATTTGAATATAGGATCCCTATGGAAGAAAACTTATTAAATTCTGTTATTAAAATAACTAAAAACCGTGATGTAGATTCATTAGAATATAGCTTGATCTCGACGATCCAAGAATTTGTTGGTTGTACAGAAATTGTAGTTTATAAGGATTTAGACGTACACACTGATTTAACGATTGAGCGCAGCATATCGTTAAAAGTAATTAATGGTAATCAGTTTGAATGGGCACAACGTAAAGTAGTCGATTCACCAGAGCCAGAACTGTTGTCATGTTTGCGCTCAGCATGCATTATTACTGTACAATCAGCGGATGGCATTGAGAAGCGTTGGTTACCAATTTCTTTGCAAGATAAGCCGATAGGCGCTATTGCGGTTGTATGTAAAGATTTAAAAAGTGCGGATCAAGTGTTGCTTAATGCCTTTTGCCGTATCTATGAAAATTATTTATTTATCTTGCATGAAAATGAACGGGATCAACTCACAGGTCTGTTAAATAGACAAACATTTGATAAAAAAATAAAGCAGCTAATTGAAAAGCAAGTAATAAAACAGCATAAAACAGCAAAAATGGATAACAATCGCAAGCGTAGGCTCAGCTCAACATCTTGGCTGGCAATGCTTGATATTGATCACTTTAAAAAAATAAACGACAGCTTTGGTCATGTTTGTGGTGATGAAGTTTTATTGCTGCTTGCACAAAAAATGCGCCACTTTCTACGCTCAACCGATTTGATTTTTCGCTTTGGTGGAGAGGAATTTGTGCTCGTGTTTGAACCCACCAATTTTGAGTCGATTGAAAAGAAAATGAATGAGTTTATGGAGATGATCAGAGATACTCATTTTCCATTTGTTGAAAATATGACCGTTAGTATTGGCATGTGTCGCATCAGCCCTTACGACTTTCCTATTAATGTGTTAGAAAATGCGGACAAGGCACTTTATTACGCAAAGGAAAATGGTCGCAATAGGCTGTGTTTTTATGAACAGTTAATGGAGAACAACTTGATTGACTCAAATGATAAAAGCACGGATATAGATTTATTTTAATCTGACGCCTTTGGTATTTTCTTAATGATAGTTTTTGTTACTTCATCAAGTTTAATGACATAAGCGTTACCGCCAATTCCTTTAAATTCTTCATCGGTAAATACAATGGTATTTTCATCATAGAAAGTAATCGCTTCTTTTTGAGTCACAATCCCCAAATCTATTCGTGATACGTCCCCTGAGAAAAACTTATCACCAGTAAAGTTTTCAAATAACCAAATGCTTGTTGAATCTAATAATACTAACTTTGTACGATCGGGGCTCAGTGCTGCAGAGGTTATCCAGCAAAGCTTTTCCATTGTTGTACAGGTTTTAAATGAATCTATTAACTGCGCATCAAAATTAGCTGCATGATCGCCAACTTTATAAACATTAGTAATGCCATCAAACGGCTCAGTACGGTTTTTAGTAAACAAATATAAGTGACGGCCAAAGGCAACAAATGCTTCTAGATCAAAGTTTCGCTTATCTGGTGTGATAGGGCTACCGTCAAGTTCTGGATAAGTAAACTTGATAATTTCAGCTTCGGTGGTATCAGTTTTGATGTCGATGGGATTTTCTATTTTATAAATAGTGAGCCACTTACGTTCTTGTTTATTATTACCAAAGTCACCTAAAAAGAAGTGCCCAAAGTCATTCTGAGTCATATCTTCCCAATCAATGTTTTTCGCATTAGTAACAAGGACCTCTTTGGCGATAGAGCCATCTTCGTTGAGGCGATAAAGTTTTGGATCATCACCGCTGTCATTTATTGCCCACAAGCGCTTGAATTTATCAAATTCGATCCCCGATATTTCTTTGAGTTTAGGATCAACACTGAGTTTCTTTTTGCTGTATAAGGTATAAATTGAAATGCTGGTAAGTACAATACTCACCAAAATGATGATTGAGATTAATGAATAAATACTTTTTTTAAGCATGGAGGAAGTAGAATCTGATACTAAGTTATTGAGTATTATTATCTATTTTAAGGTGAATTTCCATGCCAATAAGACTATAAATGAATAATCGTTAAGTTTCGAGGCTCCATACGCCAGTGCCTGTCGCCGCGATATGATTAACATTTCCTTGTAGTACTTTGCTGCCAACATTCACAGATGACTGCGGACGACTGACCAAATACCCTTGCACGCAGCTAATACCCATACGCTTCACTAATTCAAACTGGGCGATTTCTTCCACCCCTTCAGCAACGATTTTAAGGCCGAGCTTCGAGCCTAACTCACTGATTGAATTTAATATTTCATTATACTTCGGGTTTTCATTAGCTTGGGCTATGAATAATCTATCAATTTTGATCACATCAATAGGTAGATCAGCTAAGGTGCTTAAAGAACTAAAACCGGTACCAAAGTCATCAATTGCGATAGTGACGCCTTCTTTTCGTAATTTTTCTAATTCATTAATAATAGTGTGACTTGCGGTGATCAATGTTGATTCGGTGATCTCTAACATCAAAGAAGTAGGCGGGAGACCCGTTTTTGCGAGTTTTTTCATTACCCATTCGTGAATAGGGCGATGTTTGAGTTGAATGCCTGAGACATTAACTGAGATTTTAACTTTGCGCATACCAGCATTATGCCAAGCTGCCATTTGTCGACATGACTCTAGCATTATCCAATCACCAAGCTCTAATATAAGGTTTGATTCTTCGGCAATCGGAATAAACTCTACTGGAGAAATAGCCCCTTCAACAGGATGATCCCAGCGCACTAATGCTTCGAAGTAATCGATGGCGCAATCTTCAACATGCACAATAGGCTGAAATGATAAATGAAAATTATGACACGCAATCGCTAAACGCAGCTCTTCGAGTAAGTAGTGGTAGCGACGCATTTTATTGCCCATTTCTGGCGAATAGACTTTAAAAATACCACGTCCATCGGTTTTAGCACGATACATAGCCACATCCGCCATTTGCAACAAAGCATGGGGAGTTGATGCACTCTCAGGATAAACCGCAATACCGACACTGGCACTGATCTTAATTAGTTTATTGCCTAGTACAAAGTCTCGCTCTATTTCGTTTAATACATGCTGTGCAACATCCAAACTTTTAGAACTGGAATCAATGTTATTAATAAAAATAGAGAATTCATCGCCCCCTAAACGTGCTAGATTTTGCTCTAGCAGACTGGTGGGATTGATATCATTAAGCTTGTGATGGCGTAATACGCTTGCGAGGCGTTCGGCTACTTGAATCAATACTTCATCACCAAAACTGTGACCAAAAGAGTCATTTACTTGCTTAAAACCATCTAAATCAATAAATAACAAGGCACAGTGAATGTTTGTGAGTTCAGCACCACTGAGTTGACGGTCTAAGTGCTCAATATAAGCGTGACGGTCAATTAACAAGGTCAATTTATCTTGGCAAATACTGGTTTGAGTTTCACGAGCATAATTGGCTACATGGCTGGTTAAGGCATTAATTGCTTGGCTTAAGCGGGTAACTTCTGTTGCATGCTCAAGCTCAGGAAGTTGAATGTTAAATGACTCGATTACTTTTTTTGTTTGTGTATTAAGTTGTTCTATTAATTGTTTTTCGCGTTTAATGTTTAATTGCTTACCAAAATACCACGTTAAAAATAAACCTATTAAAATCAATAAAATAAAGTTTATGGGTGACAAAATAGTGGCATTGAGCATTGATGACACTTGGGCAGTAATAAATTGTGCGTCTGTTGCTTTAATAAGTAAATAATCCGTACCATCTTTGCGAACAATATAATGGCCATTTAATATAGGATTATACCAAGAGGGCATCGTTAGTTGGGTGGTAGCAGTATCAAAAGCGCGAGTGGCAATACTAGATTGTTGCGGGTTAATGGTATTGACTTGCTTGGTCAATAAAATATTCATGCCGTAGCAAAAAATAAACATAGCAATAAAGGCAATACTGAGTAAGCGAAAAAATTTAGTCATTCCATTAAACCATTTTATCCCAATTATATGAGTTTTTTATTAGGTATTACATAATTTTATCAGTATATAGTTTGTCAGAGTCACTGACAAAACATTTCTTTTACAATAGTCTTGTAAAAGCAACCCTTTTCCTGTTAAGTGTTATTTTATCGATGTTTGCCGAACTTTTACTCAATTTAATCATTAAATAAATTCACTTTACCAGCGGTTATTTGTTAACTACTTTAAAGGTCATAATTCAGACCGTGATTAAACTTGGTTTAGTTCTTGCTCTCATTTAATTGGTGATAATGAGGTGAGTGTTTTGTGTTTTATTTGCACATATTTGGTGCGATATTTTTTTAATTGCACTGTCATAAAGCATAAATATAACTTTGTTTAACTAGGGTGTGTTTATTTTTCGAGGTTACTTTTACTGCAGTATGTTTGATTGTTAGGCAAATCAGAGCACATAGTAGTGTTTTATCTACATAGATTGTGCGATAACGTAGCATAACGACCAAGCGCAGTCTGAAAGTTGAACAAATTTCAAGCTTGAAAAGTTACACGCCCTAATAAAAATACATTTTACAGCCCTGCGTATGTTGAGTAGTTGAACGCACTTCTGTGGCAAGGATTAATTGACCTTAAGGTTTAGTTTGGAGCCCACTATGTTAAGTAAACGATTTTTTAAAACTAAAAATGAAGCTGAAGTTACATTTGAATTTCAGCATCCTCAGGCTGAGCAAGTTCAGTTAGTTGGTGAATTTACTGATTGGCAACCTGTTACTATGAAGTTTAATAAAAAAGAGCAATGTTTTAAGTTAAAACAGCGCTTACCGAACGATCAACAGTTTCATTTTCGATATTTAGTTAATGGTACTATTTGGGATAATGATCACCATGCTGATGGATACATAGCAAACAGCTTTGGTACAGAAAATAGTATAGTCAATACACAACGTATTTAAGGCGCGGTAAATGGAGTCTCTTTCACAGCTTTTTTATCTACATGGTATTGGCTATGAATACACCAAATATACCGGTGAACACGTGGTTTTTAGCGATGCAACCCGCAGTGCGGCACTCAGTTGTTGTGGTGTTGATGTTACAGATCACGCTCAAATAGCGCATTTAAATATCAGCTTAGATGCCAATAAGTGGCTGCAACTAGTACCAGAGTGTAGTTTGGTATGTGCTGAACAACCAGCCGTTAAAGTGCGTATTGATAGGCGTATGCTAGGGCAACAATGTACCGTATCATTTGCACAGCTTGATTTGCCCAGCATTACTCACCAATTAGCTGATTTGCAATGCAGTGGCGATTATTTATTTAACGATGTCACTTATTTAGAGCTTATTTTTCCGCTTCCATTATTGCCAATTGGTTATCATGATGCGCATATTAGCGTTGCAGGTTTAACGGCGACAACTCAACTGTGGGTGACACCTAAGTATAGTTTCCAAGTGACAGATAAAAAGCAAAGCGGGCTTTCAATTCAACTTTATAGTTTAAAAAATAATGCAGCACTAGGGATAGGCGATTTTGCCGATTTATTATCGCTGACCGAGCAAGCAGCAAGTCATAAACTGGATTATATTTTACTCAATCCACTGCATTTATTATTTTCCGAGCAACCAGAGCGAGCAAGTCCCTACAGTCCAAATAATCGCGCGTTATTAAACCCACTCTATATATCAATTGATTTATGCGATGACAGCATTAATAACCCCGATATCACTGCGTATTTACAAAGCAGCTATGCGAGTGACTTTAAAAAGCGGACTCTGCAGTCGCAGTATATTAATTACAGTGCAGTGAGTGAATTCAAATACGCAGCCTTTAACTTGCTATACCAGCATTTTTGTATGCATGGGAGTGAGCACCGCAAACAACACTTCAGCGATTTTTGTCAACAGCATGGTTCGACACTTGCGACCTTAAAAGTTACTGACAGCGACTTTGCTTACTACTTGCAATGGCTAGCATATGTGCAATTAAAATTATGCCAAACTACCGCCCGAGAGCAGGGAATGAGTATTGGTTTGATCAATGATTTAGCGGTGGGTTGCGCCGGTGATGGCAGCGAGTTTCTCAATCAACAATCGTTGTTTACCGATTCTGCTTATGTAGGTGCACCGCCTGATCCATGGGCAGAGCATGGCCAGAACTGGGGATTGCCAGCATTGAATCCGATTAAGCTCAGCGATAATAATTTTAGCTACTACCGAGAATTGATCCGTGCCAATATGGAAAACGTTGGTGGCTTACGTATTGACCATGTTATGGCTATCCGCCGTTTATGGTGGTGTTTTGAGCATCAACAGCAACAAGATGGTTGCTATGTGTATTATCCATTTGAGCATTTATTAGCGGTACTGACAATAGAATCCCATTTGAATCAATGTATTGTCATTGGTGAAGATCTTGGGGTTGTTCCACCAGAGGTGAAAGCTGCACTTGCAGATAAAGCAATATTTTCAAATAGCTTATTCTATTTTGAAAAAGATTATCAAGGTGAATTTTTAGCGGCTCAGTCATTTGCGCCACAATCATTGTTAATGGTTGCAAACCATGATGTACCGCCTTTCTTTGGTTGGTGGCAGGGGCTTGATCTTACTTTGAAATTAAAATATCAATTAATTGATGAACAACAGTTAACTCAACTGCATGCAGACCGAGAAATTGAAAAACAACGACTACTGCGTTTTCTGTCAGGATGTGCAGAGCACTCCTTGTTTGTGGACAGTACAGCAAGTGATGTTTATCAGGCGCTGACCTTAGGCTTGGCCGCTGCACCAGCGCGGTTATTTACTATTCAGCTCGATGATTTAGATGAGCAAACATTACCTGTAAACATTCCTGGAACGGATCAAGAATACCCTAATTGGCGTCGGGTATTAACGCATTCAAGTGAACAAATATTAACTCGTCACAGTGCATTTCTCAGTGCTATTAATTCCATAAGGACTAATTAAATGAACAGTATTGTTCGTAAAACCGCAAAGTCACAGCACTATGATCAACAAGTTAATGCTTTAAAGCGCGGCTGTTTTAAAGATCCGTTTAGTTTTTTAGGCGTACATGCAATTACTGACACGCACAGTGAAATACGCTGTTATATGCCCGGGGCAACAAAATTAACGATTAAACTGCCTCAGCAAATGATTGTTAGCATACGCTATGGTGATTCAGATTTATTTATAGCACAGCTTAGTAATCAAGATATTTCAGCTTATCAGCTAGTGGTAGATTACAGCGATTGTCAGGTTATTTGTGAAGATGTGTATAGTTTTGATAGCAGCCTAGATGATAGTGCAATGTACTTATTTAATGAAGGCACATTAGAGCATGCATATCGCCATCTTGGTGCCCACTTTATTGATTTTAAAGGTGTTGCAGGTGTGCGTTTTAGTGTTTGGGCACCTAATGCTAGCAGTGTTTCAGTTATTGGCGAATTTAATCACTGGCAGCAAAGCCAACACTTTATGCGTTTTAACCCTGCGTCTGGAGTCTGGGATTTATTTATTCCAGAGCTCAGTGAAGGTCAGTGTTATAAGTTCTCTATAACAACTCTCAGTGGCGAAGTGCTCGAAAAGGCTGATCCATTTGCATTTAAAATGCAGCAAGCACCAGGCACTGCTTCAGTACTTCAAACTCGGCCCACAGCAATTAAACTAACTGATAAAATGCAACGTCAGCGTGTTAAACGCAACGCGATTGATGCACCTATCTCTATTTATGAAGTGCATTTAGGTTCTTGGCAGCGAGAAGAGGGAGATCGTTATTTAACTTATCAAGAATTAGCACAGCGGTTAATTAATTATGTCACTGAGCAAGGCTTTACGCATATCCAACTTATGCCGATCAGTGAATTTCCATTTGATGGTTCTTGGGGGTATCAGCCAGTTGGCTTATTTGCACCAACGAGTCGGTTTGGCGGTTTGGATGATTTTCGTTATTTTGTAGAGCAATGCCACCAAGCTAACATTGGTTTACTCATTGATTGGGTTCCAGGCCACTTCCCAAGTGATCCGCATGGCTTGCATCGTTTTGATGGCACACATTTATTTGAACATGCCGATGTGCGTCAAGGTTTCCATCCAGATTGGAATACCTATATCTACAACTATGATCGCCCAGAGGTCCGCAGCTTTTTAGTTGCTAATGCAATGTATTGGTTAGAAGAATTTGCCATTGATGGATTACGTGTCGATGCTGTTGCCTCAATGCTATACCTTGATTACAGTCGTGAAGATGGACAGTGGATCCCGAATAAGTTTGGCGGACGTGAGAATCTTGGTGCTATTGAGTGTTTAAAACAAGTTAACTTACGTTGTTATGCTAATAACCCCGGCATTATGATGGTAGCTGAAGAGTCAACGGCATGGCCTGGTGTTACCCGTCAGGTGAATCATGATGGCTTAGGGTTTGGTTACAAGTGGAATATGGGCTGGATGAACGACAGCCTTCACTATATGCAACGCGATCCTTTATATCGCCAACATCATCATCACGAATTAACTTTTTCGATGGTGTATGCCTATAGTGAAAATTATATTTTACCTTTAAGCCATGATGAAGTGGTGCACGGTAAAGGCTCATTAATTGAAAAAATGCCTGGTGATGATTGGCAAAAATTTGCAAATTTACGCGCGTATTATGCATTTATGTGGGCGCATCCAGGCAAAAAATTACTGTTCATGGGCGGTGAGATTGCCCAGCGTAGCGAGTGGAATCATGATCAATCAATTGATTGGCATTTACTTGAGCATCTATCGCATCAAGGTGTACAACGAACTATCGCGCAGCTCAATAAAGTATATCGCGATGTTCCAGCTTTACATCAGCTAGATACTGATCCGTCAGGTTTTAGCTGGATCGATAATCAAAATGCTCAACAAAGTATTTTTAGTTTTATTCGCTTTGCTAAGAAAGCCAGTAATTACGTGGTTGTGGTAAGTAACCTCACACCAACGGTTTATCATGATTATTGTATTGGTGTACCAAGCTCAGGTGAATTTGAAGTCATTTTAAATACCGATGACGAACAGCTATTTGGCTCTGGAGTACAAGTGTGTGGGCAATCAGCTAAAACAACCAGTACAGCAACTCCATGCCACGGGCATCAACATAGCATTAAACTCTCACTGCCAGCGCTTGCGACGGTTTATTTAAGAAGGGTGGCTGATGAGTTTATCGATTGAATTAAATAAAGGGCAAACTTTTCCGCTGGGAGCCAGTGTATTAACAAACGGTGTAAATTTTGCTGTTTATGCGCCATTGGTTAAACAGTTGTATGTGTGTTTATTTGATGCCAGTGGTCATACCGAAGTTTTAAAGTTAGCAATGAATAATAATGAAGGGGGGATATGGAGTTTACATATAACCCCACTGGCTATGGGCACTTTATATGGTTATCGCGCAGAAGGTGAATATCAACCTAAAAAAGGATTGTTTTTTAATAGCCAAAAATTGTTAATTGACCCCTATGCAAAAGATTTATTTGGTGAGTTTACCTGGAGTGAACGCCACTATGGGCAAATGCCTAAAGGTACTTTGAGTACGGTAAACAACGCCATTGATATCCCTAAATCTAAAGTCACACAGCTGCAGCCTTATCAAGGTAAAAAACCGAGCCATAGTTGGGGAGAAACGGTTATTTATGAATGTCACGTTAAAGGCGCCACAGCACGACATCCCTCTATTCCAAGTCAGCTACAAGGTACCTATTTGGGCTTGAGCCATCCCAGTTTTATAGAGCATTTACGTACACTTGGCGTAACCACTTTAGAATTGTTACCGGTACATAGCTTTATTAGCGAACAGTTTTTAACCGCCAAAGGCCTGCAAAACTACTGGGGTTACAATACATTAAATTTTTTTACACCAAATAAAGATTACTTAGTAACTGATGAAATTGGTGAATTTCAACAAATGGTTACTAAACTTCATCAAGCGGGTATTGAAGTGATTTTAGATGTGGTTTACAACCACACCGCAGAGGCTGGTAGCGACGGTCCTTTGTTATCTTGGCGCGGCCTAAATAACCCAGGTTATTACCGTAGTGTTAACGATAACCCTGAAGTTTATATCAATGACACTGGGTGTGGTAATACCTTAAATATAGACGACCCATTTAGCTTGAAAATGGTACTCGATAGCTTACGTTATTGGGTAGAAATAATGGGTGTTGATGGTTTTAGGTTTGATTTAGCAACTATTCTTGGACGGACGCCGCATGGCTTTAGCCAAACCCATAGTTTTTTACAAGCAATCAATCAAGATCCAGTGTTAAGCCAAGTGAAATTAATTGCTGAGCCTTGGGACATAGGCCCTGGTGGTTATCAATTGGGAGCATTTCCTGCGCCTTGGCGTGAGTGGAATGATAAATACCGTGATGTTGTTAGGCGCTTTTGGCAAGGGCAGCACAATATGCTGGCTGATCTTGCAAAACGTTTACATGGCTCTTTTGATTTGTTTGATCATAATCACCGTGGGCCATTAAATAGTATTAATTTTATAACCAGTCATGATGGCTTTACTTTAACCGATTTAGTGAGTTACGAACAAAAGCATAACGAAGCAAATGGTGAACAAAACCGCGATGGGCACAGTGCTAATTATTCGTTTAATTGCGGTGTTGAAGGCTTTACTGATGATTTAAAAGTTACCTCCATGCGGTTACAACAACAAAAAAACTTTTTACTTACCTTACTACTTTCCAAAGGGGTGCCTATGCTGTCATCAGGCAGTGAAATGGGGCACTCGCAAGGAGGGAATAACAATGCTTATTGTCAAAATAACCGCACTAGTTGGCTGGCATGGAAAGACTCGCAGCGTAGCCACAGCCTCATTCGTTTTATTGACGATGTATTGACCTTACGAAAGCAACACTGTGTGTTTAAACACAGTGTATTTTTACACGATAGCGATAAGCGATTTAGTGTTGATTGGTATACCGAGCAAAGCCAAGCCATGCAAGAAAGTGACTGGCATGATGGTTCAAAACAGTTTTTGATGTATAGCTTAAAAGATACACAACTAAATACGGCATTACTCATTATTTTGAATGCCAGTAATGTGGCAGTTAAATGTCAATTACCTGCTAATCACGATTTATCGGTATGGCGTTTAGCGCTTAGCAGTGTTGATCAAGCAATGGTTAAAAATACAGAACAGTTTGAGGTTGCTGCACAAAGCAGTTGGGTTTTTACAGCCAATTTAGAGGACGAATGTAATGGCGAATAATGGTGAACAAATGTGTGTTGCTAAAGGTTGGCAAGATGCCCCTTTAATAGATGAAAGTACCCTTGAAGATGATTTATCACGCCATTTCTATTATACCCTTGGGCGCGATAAGGTCGGAAAGTCTCAACTGTATTTGTATAACGCACTAGCGTTGACAATTCGCGATCGATTAGTCGCTCGTTGTCGAGCAACAAAACAGCAAATGCACAGTGAAAAGCGTCGTAAAACGGCTTATATATCACTTGAGTTTTTAATGGGCCGAGCATTAGGTAATGCCATTTTAAATTTAGATTTAGAAGAGCAAGTCAAACTTGCACTTAATAATTATTGCGCTCACATTGAACATGTTGCGCAAGCAGAGCATGACGCTGGGTTAGGTAATGGTGGTTTAGGCCGCTTAGCTGCGTGTTTTCTAGATAGTTGTGCGAGTTTAGCATTACCTGTAACCGGTTATGGTATTCGTTATGAATACGGCATGTTTAACCAGTCAATCGAAAATGGCCATCAAATAGAGCAGCCTGATAATTGGTTACGTGAAGGGCATCCATGGGAGCTGAGCGCACCAGAGCAAGCCAAGCGTGTTAAGTTTTTTGGCCATGTTGAAAGTTATACTGATAAGAACGGACGCATTCATCGACAATGGTTAGACACTGAAGATGTATTAGCTGTCCCTTATGATGTGCCGATCCCTGGCTATAAAAATGACATAGTTAACACCCTCAGACTCTGGAAATCAGAAGCCACTGATGAGTTTGATTTAGGTGAGTTTAACGCCGGTAGTTACTCAGAAGCCGTCGCGCATAAAAACCTTGCCGAACAAATCACCATGGTACTTTATCCTAATGACAGCAGCGAAAATGGTAAAGAGCTACGTTTAAGGCAGCAATACTTTTTATCGTCGGCGAGCTTACAAGATATTGTTGGTCTATGGGTATCACAGCATGGTGAAAAGTTTAGTGATTTTGCTGATTTTCATGTTTTTCAACTTAATGACACCCACCCAAGTATTGCTGTTGCAGAGTTAATGCGATTGCTGATTGATGATTATGACTTGGATTGGGATGCTGCATGGCAGATCACCACAAAAACCATGGCGTATACCAATCATACGTTACTTCCAGAAGCGCTCGAAAAGTGGTCTGTGTCATTATTTGCGCGTTTATTACCGCGTATTCTTGAAATAATTTATGAAATAAATGCACGTTTTCTTGCTCAAGTTGCGTTGGCGTGGCCGGGGGATGTTGCAAAACAACAAGCGTTGTCTTTAATTGAAGAAGGCTCAGATCCACAAGTAAGAATGGCGTATTTAGCCATTGTTGGCAGTTTTTCAGTTAATGGCGTAGCAGCATTGCACACAGAATTACTTAAAGAAGGTTTGTTTAAAACTTTTTATGAATTGTGGCCTGAAAAATTCAACAATAAAACTAATGGTGTAACGCCAAGGCGGTGGATAGCTCATTGTAACCCTAAACTAACCCAGTTGATTGGTGAAAAAATTGGTCAAGATTGGGTGAGGGATTTTGCGCAAATTAGCCAGCTGCGTCGCTATTATGATGATGTTAAATTCCATAAACAATGGCAAAGCGTCAAACTTGAAAACAAACAACGGCTAGTTGATTTAGTCAAAGCACGTTGTGGTGTTGAATTTGATACTAGCATGCTATTTGATGTGCAAGTTAAACGAATTCATGAGTATAAGCGCCAATTACTGAATGTATTACACATTATTCACCTATATGACCGTATTCGTCGTGGCGATACCGCCAATTTAGTGCCACGCTGTGTATTACTAGGAGGCAAAGCAGCACCGGGGTATTACATGGCTAAGCGCATTATTAAGCTAATTAATAATGTTGCAGATGTGATCAACAAAGATCCACTTGCTCAGCCTTATTTACGGGTGGCATTTTTACCAAATTATAATGTTACAGCAATGGAAACTATTTGCCCCGCAACAGACTTGTCTGAACAAATTTCAACCGCAGGTAAAGAAGCATCTGGTACTGGTAATATGAAGTTTATGATGAATGGTGCGCTGACAATTGGCACTTTAGATGGTGCTAATATAGAAATTCGCGATGCAGTAGGGGCTGATAACTTCTTCTTATTCGGTGCACAAGCTGAGCAAATTGAAGGAATAAAACAAAGCTATAACCCATTACATATTATTCATAATACACCTGACTTACTGAATGTTATGCAATTACTTGAAAGTGGGCACTTTAATTTATTCGAACCTGGTTTATTTGACGACATTATTGGTGCAATCAAAAGTCCTCATGATCCTTGGTTGGTTGCCCACGATTTTGATAGTTTTGTACAAGCTCAAAAAGCTGTTGAACACGCTTATCAAGATCAACAGCATTGGACGCAAATGAGTATTTTAAATACTGCGGCCAGTGGTACTTTTTCAAGTGATAGAACGATCAGCCAATACAGTGATGATATTTGGCATTTGGAAGCATTAACAACATCTAGTTCGGCCGACACAGCCGTAAGCAACAGCAAAGATTAATACGGAGATAAATTATGCCAAGTTATGCAAATCGCTACATAAGTAGTCTGACACGAGAAACCTACGCACTGATTTTAGCAGGGGGCAGAGGTTCACGCTTACATGAATTAACAAATTGGCGGGCCAAACCGGCGGTTTATTTTGGTGGCAAACATCGTATTATCGATTTCCCGCTATCAAACTGTATTAATTCAGGTATTCGTCGTGTTGGGATTGCCACACAGTATAAATCGCACTCGCTGATCCGCCATGTTAACCGTGCATGGGGTCATTTTAAAAAGGAACTGGGTGAATCGGTAGAGATATTACCGGCATCACAGCGTTATGGTGACGAATGGTATTGCGGCACTGCAGATGCGGTGTTCCAAAATATGGATATTATTCGTCATGAGCTACCTAAGTATGTAATGATTTTATCTGGCGATCATGTTTACCGTATGGATTACGGCGGCTTATTGGCAAAACATGTTGAAACAGGTGCAGACATGACGGTGTGCTGTATTGAAGTTCCTTGCGAAGAAGCCGCAGAAACATTTGGTGTGATGACGGTAGATGAAGAGAAACGAGTACGTCGTTTTGATGAGAAACCGAAAATGCCAAGTTCAATTCCTGGTCGTCCGGGCACTTGTTTAGCGTCAATGGGTAATTATGTATTTAATACTGAGTTCTTATTTGAACAACTAAAAAAAGACGCAGAAAACGAAGGTTCAGGCCGTGATTTTGGTCATGATATTATTCCGGCAATTATTGAAGAGCATAATGTATTTGCTTTTCCATTTCGAGAGCCAGGTCATGACGGCCAACCTTATTGGCGTGATGTGGGTACACTTGACTCATTCTGGGAAGCAAACATGGAGCTGGTGATGCCAGAACCACAGCTGGATTTATACGATCCAACTTGGCCTATTTGGACTTACCAAGAACAACTGCCACCGGCTAAGTTTATTTTTGATAATGATGACAGACGTGGCATGGCTGTAGATTCAACCGTATCAGGCGGCTGTATTATTTCAGGCTCGGTGGTTCGTAAATCACTGTTATTCTCTAATGTACATATTCGCTCATACTGCGTCATTGAAGAGTCGGTGATATTACCAGGTGCGATTATTCAACGTAATTGCCGTATTCGCCGTGCTATTATCGACCGTGGATGTGAAGTGCCAGCCGGTGTTGAAATCGGTTTTGATCGTAAAGCAGACGAAGAAAATGGTTTCAGAGTATCTAAAAAGGGTATTGTGTTAGTGACCCGTGAAATGCTCACAGAACTTTCCAAAAAACTTGAGCGCCAAGAGCGTGAGAGTAAACAATTAGCTTAAAATATCATACAGTTGTAGGAAGTAAGAAAAAGATGCATGTATTAATGGTTGCGGCCGAAAATGACGCTTTACCAAATGCCAAAGTGGGTGGTGTTGCAGATGTACTACGAGATTGTCCCAAAGCATTAGCGGAGCTTGGCTTAACCGTTGATGTGGTTATTCCAGATTATGGTTTTACCACGTTAGAGCGTGTGCAATTAGGCACGCTCCATGTGCCCTTTGCCGGATATATCTATGATGTTCAAGTGTGGCAAGTATATGTTGATCAGCAGCAAGTCAGGCAATTAGTACTATCACATCCGTTATTTAGTCAGCACCATGGCGCTGTATACTGTAATGATGATGGTGACCGACCTTTTGCCACTGATGCCACTAAGTTTGCATTATTTAATGCTGCAGTGTGTGAAGCGCTATTGCAAGGTGTGATCACTCGTCCTGATGTGTTGCATTTGCATGATTGGCACAGCGCGTGTGTGGCGGTATTGTTAAAGTTTGATCATCGGTTTGCATCTTTTTCTTCTTTGCGCAGCGTATTTACAGTACACAATATTGCACTGCAAGGGATCCGCCCATTCAAAGGAGATGATTCAAGTTTAGAAGCATGGTTTCCGGCGTTAAGTTATAACGGCGAGATATTATGCGATCCGCGTTATCCTCATTGCTTTAATCCGATGCGCAGCGCTATCAATTTAGTTGATAAGATACATTTAGTATCTCCAAGCTACGCACAAGAAGTATTGCAAGCCAGTGAACCGCATAATGGTTTTTTTGGTGGTGAAGGCTTAGAGCGCGATTTGAATAATGCGATGGCGAACAATAAAGTCGTCGGAATATTAAATGGCTGTGAGTACACTGAGCACAACGCACAGTCAACCAGTACGCTATCACAATTATACTTTGAGATAGAGCAGGCATTGTTTGTTTGGATGGTTAAAGAAGTTAACCTGCAAAGCAGTTACTATATAGCTCATCAACGGTTACAGCAGTTCATTGAGCAGCCAGTTAAAGGGCCTTTAGTCACCAGTGTTGGACGCCTAACCGATCAAAAAGCTTTGTTACTGCGCCAACCCTACGAAAACCAGCAAGTGCTAGATGCATTGTGTGAAAAGTTAAATGAACAGCAAGGACGTATGATCATTTTAGGTTCCGGTGACACGGCCCTTGAAGATGTTATGACAGCCGCCATGGCACGAAATAGTAACTTATTATTTTTAAAGGGTTATGGTAATAGCGTTGGCGAATTACTGTATGAGTTAGGGGACTTATTCTTGATGCCTAGTTCCTTTGAGCCATGTGGTATTAGCCAAATGCTTGCTATGCGAGCAGGGCAGCCTTGCTTAGTACATCAAGTCGGTGGTTTAAAAGATACTATTACTCATTTGGAAAATGGTTTTAGCTTTAGTGGTGACACATTACAAACACAAAGCGAGGCGCTGGTAACGTGTTTTGCTAATACTCTTACTCTGAGACAAGAACAACCCAAACAATGGGATGAAATTGTCAGCAATGCTAAGGCTGCTCGCTTTACATGGTCTTATGTAGCAAAGGACTATATCAGTAAACTTTATAATTAATACTGCTATTTATCATCTTACTAGCTATAATGGATTGCAATAACATTATGATTTAGTTACTTAGTATTGTGTTTTATTTCGTAACTAACCATCAATAGTCGAGTTTAAGGGTGAAAAAGTGCAAGTATTTGTTGCGCGCCAAGCAATATTCAATCGTCAACAACATGTAGTTGCCTATGAATTATTGTTTCGTAATAGTACCAATAATTGTTTTCCAGATATTGACGAAAGCGTCGCAACAGCAAAACTGATCATGGAAAATCAGCTTAATTTTGGCACTCGACATATTACTGCTGGTAAAAAAGCACTGATTAATATCGGTCCTGATTCTTTAAAAATGGATTTATGTGCATTTTTGCCTTCGCAAGATGTGGTACTTGAGTTGCTCGAAACAATTGAGCCGACAGAAGAAAACTACCAGCTATGTCGTGCGCTGTTTCATAAAAACTTTGTGTTAGCACTTGACGATTTTGTATATGAGCCTAAGTGGGAAAGGTTTTTAAAACTTGTTAAATTAATCAAATTTGATATTCAAATAACTCCTTTGCAGCAAATTGAACCGATGATTCGACGGCTGCAAAAATACAAAAAGCTAAAGTTGCTTGCTGAAAAAGTCGAAACTATTGATGATTTTAAAATAGCTCATAAGATGGGCTTTGATTATTTTCAGGGTTATTTTTTTGCCAAGCCGGTAGTCATTCAACAAAAAGACATTGATATAAACTATGCATTAGCATTGACCATCTATGCACAAGTTATGAAAGAGCATCCTGATATCAATGCGATTGCGCGATTGTTTCAATTAGATACAGCGTTAGCATTTAAGTTATTAAGATTGATCAACAGCGGTGTGTTTCCTGTCCAAAAAGAAATAGAGTCACTCAAACAGGCTTTAGTCTATTTAGGCCATGATCATATAAAGAAGTTTGTTAGTTTGATCATTACCGCTCACGTTGGACAAACGAAACCTAACGAATTGATCAAAATGTGTATCATTCGGGCGCGATTTTGTGAGCTGATAGCGAAAAAGATAGCGCCTTCGCAAGCGAATAGTGCCTTTTTAACCGGTCTTTTTTCGTTGTTGGATGCAATATTAGATCGCCCAATGGAGCAATTACTCCTTCGTTTACCATTTCCAGAACCAATCAAAGACGCTCTAATGGAAGAAAAAAACACCCTGTATTATATCCTTGCAACAGTAAAAGCGTATGAATCAGGTAGCTGGTGGGCTATGGAGCAAGCAGTTGTATTTATTAACATAAATAGTGATTTACTGCCGAAGTTTTATCGAGATGCGCTAGACTGGTCAAACATACATAAGCACAACTAATAAGTCGAGCCCAATAATGCGTAATCAAAATATGGATGTTATTCGTGGTGTTGCTGTGCTTGGCTTAATGTACATGAATGCCTATTCCTTTGGTTTATTTGAATTTGGTTACGTACCATTACAGTCCCCGCCTTTTTCGGATCATGTTATTCAATGGGTGAGCCTTAGTGTTATTGACGGCCGCTTTCGCAGCTTATTTTGCTTACTCTTTGGTGCTGGCTTATATATTCAGTGGCAGCGTTACCAGCAGCTTGAGCAATTGCAAAAACGCTTAAAAGTATTGGCCGTGTTTGGTTTACTACATGGCTTTTTGTTGTGGGCTGGTGATATTTTGTTTATCTATGCATGCGCAGGTTGGTTGGTCATACAGTACCTTGATGCGAGTGACGAGATGTTATTAAAACGCGGTTGGCAATTTCTATCATTAGCCGCAGCGATAACGTTTTTGATAGCCTTAATTGACCCCACACTGACTATCTATCGAGATTCAGCCGATTTTTTAGCAAGTTATAATGCTTCACGAGGATCGGCATTAACTATTTTTGTCAATAATAGTGTGATGTTTATCGTGATGCTCATTGCACTTCCGCTGATCACTTTGTGGATGGCTGCAGGATTAATGCTATTCGGTATTTATGGCTATAAAAATAAACTGTTTGAGACTGGTTTAACTAAATTAAGCAAAATCAGAGTTTTGTCAATTGCGCTACTGTTAAGTGCGATTAGGATCAGTTTTGAATACCAATCTAGCTTATTTATTAGTGCATTAAAAGAACCCGTAAGCTGGTTTGCAGCATTATTCACAGCCCTATTAATTATTCATTTTGTGGTAATGCTGATGACAAAACATGACTTTCACTTTATTGCATTGCAGCGTGCAGGAAGGCTCGCATTAACTTTATATCTAATGCAAACTATTTGCTTGTTATTGTTGTTTAAAGTTTTTTATCCGCACTGGGTGCTAAGCTTTAATCATTTAGAATATTACGTATTAGTGAGTGGTTTAGTTATTTTTCAACTTAGTTTTAGTGTGATTTATTCGCGTTATTTTAAGCAAGGTCCAATGGAATTTATTTGGCGAAAGTATGCAAATGCTGCTTGAGTTGAAGCTACTGTAAATAGTGTGGTAATTTTTCACTGTCACTGCAGGTTAAAATTATCGCAAACCCATATACCGTAAAACAGAGCAATCGTTTAAGTATAAACAAACAGACTAGATGTTTGCTGTGAAAAGGCTAATTGTTGGTTTAACGGCGCTTTATACTGCGTTATTAATTTTAACAAGTGGCTTCTATTGTTTGCAATCTATGCCTTGTCTAAATCGCTTTTAAATTCAACTGAGCTCGCATCTTAAGGTGGTTTGGGTATACAATATCGGCCTTTAAAATTAATATGAATTTGGCCCATGACAGACTTAAAACGATTAAATAAATTTATTAGTGACACTGGTTTTTGTTCACGACGCGAAGCGGATAAATATATTGAAGATGGTCGTGTTACTGTCAATGGTATTCGACCGGAAATGGGTGTCAAAGTAGCATTGTCTGACACGGTACTGATTGATGGTAAGCCGCTGAAAAAAGTGCCGAAACGCGCGTACATCGCTTACAACAAACCCGTTGGTATAACCTGTACAACTGAGCGTAAAATTCAAAGTAATATCGTCAAAGCGGTTAACTACCCAGATCGTATTTTTCCAATTGGTCGCTTAGATCGCCCATCAGAAGGGTTGATTTTCCTGACAAATGAAGGAGATATCGTCAATAAAATCCTTCGTGCAGGCAATAATCATGAAAAAGAGTATGTTGTTACAGTCGACAAGCCATTAAATCGTCAGTTTGTGAATAAGATGGCAGGTGGTTTACCAATTTTAGATACAGTCACGAAAAAATGCAAAGTTACACAAACAGGACCGCAACAATTTACTATTGTATTAACGCAAGGTTTGAATCGTCAAATTCGTCGTATGTGTGAGTACTTGGGCTATGAAGTGGTCACCTTAAAACGCGTACGTATCATGAATGTCACGTTAAAAGGCTTAAATGTTGGCCAGTGGCGCCATTTAACTGAGCAAGAAATGGCTGAGATTAATAACTCGATTGCCGACTCGGGCAAAACCGAGGAGTTATCAGTGGATGAGAACAAACAATCTGCGAATATCAGCAAGCCTAAACAAGCACGCACGCCTTACAAAGATAACGATAAAAAGCGTGATTTTGCTAAGCATGTCAAACAAGGCCGTTTTGATTCTAAAAATGACCAAATTAACGCCAAACCTGCAAGAAGAAATAGCACCACTCGCACAGGCACATTAAGCCTTAAAAAATAAGATCAAATTGTAAAACCAGGAACAACATAAATTGTGCTCCTGGTTTTATTTAAACCTCAGTTATTTTGCTTTTGGCACCTCAATTTTAAATAGCACGGTATAGAGCACCGGCACTACGATTAATGTCAGCACGGTTGCAAAGCCTAAACCAAACATAATCGTCACCGCCATTGATTGGAAGAACACATCAAATAATAATGGGATCATTCCTAAAATGGTGGTGATTGCTGCCATCGCAACGGGGCGCACACGGCTTACACCGGAATCAAATACTGCTTGATAAGGCTCTTTGCCTTCACTGAGCTCAAGGTTGATCTGATCAACCAACACAATGCCATTTTTAATCAACATACCGCTTAAGCTTAATAACCCAAGTAGCGCCATAAAACTAAATGCGGCGTTCATCACTAGCAAGCCGGCGCTGACACCGATGATTGCTAAAGGTACTGTGGCCCAAATAACCAGTGGTTTTTTTACTGAGTTAAATAGCAACACAGTGACTGCAAACATCGCTAAATAGCCCAAAGGTAACGAGCCAAAAATAGCTTTTTTTGCCTTTGTTGATGATTCAAACTCACCGCCCCATTGTAATTCATAGCCATTAGGGAGTTTAATTGCTTCAATACCTGGCCTGACTCTTGAAAATAGTTTAGCGGGTGTTTCATCGCCTATTACGTCATGATCGGCCATTACTGTAATAGTACGTTTGCGATCGCGGCGCATTATTAGGCTGTCTTCCCACTGTACAACAAACTCATCCACCACTTGAGTAACTGGCACGAATACGCCTAATACTGGGCTGTATATTTGTAGGTCACGGAGGCTTTCAACATTAAGACGCTCTTGTGCCGGTGAGCGGGCAATAATGGGGATCTGTTGAGTACCATCTTTGTAAATGCCGACTTTTTTACCGGAAAAACTGGTTAATAATAGTTGGTCCAAGTCTGTTTTAGCGATACCCAGACGCCGCGCTTTTTGTTCGTTAAGTTGCGGGCGAATGAGTTTTGAGCGTTCACGCCAATCATCACGAATATTATAAGCACCGGCATCTTTTGCTAGCACTTCTTTTGCTTGTTTAGCTAATTGGCGAAGCACTACTGGATCAGCCCCCGAAAAACGTGCTTCTATTTTAGCATCAGTAGAAGGGCCTATTTCCATACGTTTTATTTTAAGCTTGGCATCAAATACGTGGCTGTATTCATAGTCGCGAACTTTTGCAATCATCGTCGCCACTGCTTCGCGGTCTTTTACACGGATAATTAATTGACCATAAGCTGGGTATGATTTTTCAGGTGCGTAGGTCAACATAAACCGTGGTGCGCCTTGGCCTATCGTTGACGTTACTTCTTCGACCAGCTCATCTTTTTGTAAGAATGCTTCGAGTTTGGCGACGCCATCTAAAGTGGCATGAATATCAGCCCCTTGGGTATGCCAATAATCAACGTAAAACATTGGCGTGTTAGAAGCTGGAAAAAACGCTTGTTTAATAAACTTAAAGCCAAAAACAGAGCTAGCTAATAAAACGACCATCAACAATAAAGTGGTTTTACGAAAACGCATCGAGGTGCTTAATAAACTTTTATATAGATTAAAGATCACACCTTGATATGGATCTTCATCATGGCTTTGCTGCTTGAGCTCTGTTTCTTTGAACATTAAGTCAGCAAAGAAAGGAGTTAAGGTGATGGCAGTGATCCAGCTTAATAATAATGAGATAAATAATACCCAAAATAAGCTGCCGGCAAATTCCCCACTAGCGTCAGAGCTTAAGCCAATTGGCGCAAATGCAGTAATCGCAATCACGGTTGCGCCAAGTAAAGGCCACTTTGTTTGCTCCACTATATTAGCCGCTGCTTTTATCTTTGTTTGCCCTCGCTTTAGGTTTATTAAAATACCTTCAGTGACTACGATGGCGTTATCAACCAACATTCCTAATGCAATGATCAGTGCACCTAAAGAGATACGTTGTAAATCAATCGCAAACAGTTTCATGAAAATGAATGTACCTAATACGGTCAGCAATAAAATTGCCCCGATCAGTACGCCACTTTTAAAGCCCATAAAGACAAGCAGGACAACAATAACGATAGCGACAGCTTCGAGTAAGCTGATGATAAAGCCATTGACTGATTTTTCGACTTCAACAGGTTGGTTATAAACGGTATTTATTTCCATGCCATGGGGGCGCTGATATTCAAGCGATGCTAAATGCGCTTTAATGTTATCGCCTATATCCACAACGTTTACACCACTGCTAAACGATACGCCAACGAGCAAGGCTTGCTGCTGGTTAAAACGGATTACATTATTAGGTACTTCGGCGTATTCACGAAACACAGTTGCAACGTCACCGAGGTAAATCAGTTCATTTTCACCTGGTTTTGAGATCAGTAGATTTTCGAGCTCTTTTACGTCTTTGAATTCGCCTGTTGGGTGCAGTCTAATTGATTCATCGCCTACGCGTATTTTACCTGCATTCGATACGGTATTTTGTGATTGCAATAATTGATAAATTCTAGTTGGTGCAATACCAAGCTGCGCCAGCTTACGCGTCGATATTTCAACCATCACCTGTGCTTGTTGTTCACCACTGACGGTCACTTTACCTACGCCGTCAACGAGTACCAGTTCGCGCTTTAAGTAATCAACATAGTTTTTTAGTTCGTCATAAGAGTAACCATCGCCAGTGACGGCATACATTACGCCGTATACGTCGCCAAAATCATCTAAAATGGTACTTGGGTATACACCACTTGGCAGTGATGAAGCGTTATCGTTAATCTTGCGCCGTAGCTCATCCCAAATTTGTCGTAAGTCTTGTTTGCGATAGTTGCTTTTCATTTCAACGGTAATTTGTGATTTCCCTGGAGATGAAATGCTGGTTACGTAATCCACATACGGCAATTGTTGAATTGCATTTTCAATCGGAAAAGTAACTTCATCTTCTACCTGTTGTGGTGAAGCGCCAGGATATAAGGTGATCACCATGGCTTTTTTTATTGTAAATTCAGGGTCCTCAAGCTGACCAAGTCCTAAATAAGATACTACGCCACCGATTAATAGTAATAGCGCGCACATCCAACTGACGACCTTTTGTTTTATGGCAAGTTCAGCAATGCTCATTTTATAAGCCTCGCTCTTTTTGCCACGGACGTACTTGCATGCCTTCTTTAAGGTAGTGAACACCAGCTGCGACCACAGTTTGACCTTGCTCTAAACCAGCAAGCACTTCAATACCACGTCGATGTAATTGGCCAACTTCAACAGCTTGCTTTTTCACCTTGCCAGTCTGTGGATCGTATAGCCAGACATAGCTGTTATTAGTAGGCTGTGTTGGTTCAGAGAACACAGCTTCAACAGGGAGTAAAATATAGTGTGATTGCGAGTGAGTAACTTTACTTAGATCAATATCTACACTGCCGGTCATGCCTGCCAACAGGTTAAAATCTTTAGGCACTGGTAATGAAAATACCACCTTGTAAGTTAATGTGGCTGGATCTGCTTGGGTGTCGAATTCTTTAATCATTAAGGTATATGATTTATTTGGAAAACCGTCAAAAACCACGCTTGGCTGATAGTCAATGTCTTTATCAATACGGGCGATTAGTTTTTCGGGTACTTGAATGATCACATCCATTAAATCACGGGTTTCTAAGCGAAGAATGTTTTGTTTTGCTTGGATATTCTCAAAGTTTTTAACAAACACTTTGGAAACGGTGCCGCTAAAAGGGGCACGTAATTCGCTATTATCTAAGTTGGTTTTTGCAATTTTTAATGCCGACTCAGCTACCTGTTTATTGGCAAGTGCCTGATCAAGTTCGGATTGACTGGTAATTGATTTATTAAATAGTTTTTGTACGCGTTCAAGTTGCGAGTGCGCCAATTCAAAACGTGCTTTTCGCTCATCATATTGCAGTTGAAAATCTTCAGGGTCTAACTTGGCAAGGAGTTGATCTTTTTCAACATGTTGACCCGCCAATGCCGGGAACTCTAATAACTCACCGTTAACTCTAAACGCCAAATAAGAGCCTTGATTTGCCACTACTTCTGCCGGAAAACTGCGTATTGTCTGATCTGAGTTAGTATCAATTTCAAATAGTTTTACTGGACGAATAGCTTGTTCGACGTGAGTGTCGGTATTTGATTCTTTACAGGCGACTAAACTCAGTATTAATGTAGATATAATTAAAACTGGCGACAGTTTCATGGTCTTCTCCGTGGCTATGAAAACATAAATTAGATGCAGCATACGCCGCGAACATATAAAATAAAAATTATTAAATTTTAAAAAGATCATAAATAAAATTTATGATTTTAAGTTGGACCATTATGAACTTAGTGCAGTTAAAAATGCTTGATGCCATTGTTCGCACTCAAAGCTTGTCGCAAGCTGCTTTAGCACTGTATAAATCGCAACCAGCTTTAACGTTAGCTATTAAGAAACTTGAAGCTGAGCTTGGTTTTGAATTGTTAGATCGTAGCCATTATCGATTGCAATTAACTGAAAAGGGTCGTATTTATCATCGCGAAGCAGCATTATTATTAGATGCTCAGGCACATTTAGCACAACTGGCCAGTGAGCTTGCACTTGGTAATGAAGCAAATTACAAAATTTGTTATGAGCAGTTATGTCACCAAGCACTGTATAACGATATTATTTGCAATGCTTTTGTTAAACATACCAGCACCGAGTTTAGTGTAACCAGCGGAAAACGCTTTGTTTCTCTTGAGCAAGTTAATAAAGGACAAGCAGACTTAGGGATTGGACCGTGGTTTGATTTGTTTCATGCTACAGGCGATTTAGAAAGTTTACCGATTGGCAAGCTCGATATTGGTATTGTTAGTGTGACAGGATTAGTGCCAGATAAAGTAACTTATCAACAATTACAGAACTTTCCTTGTTTAGCGATGTTTGAAAGTGATATGAGTTTTGACTCTGATCGTTTATCGTATTCAAAAGGCTCTACCATGATGAAAATTGATGATATATCAACTTTAAAATCGTTTTTATTATCGGGAGCTGGCTGGGCAATGATGAGTTTAGCGCATTGTCAAAATGAACTTGAAAGTGGTGTATTACAACAAATTAAAATACTAGACAGAGAAAATACGTTTAGCGCACAGATCAGAGTATTCCGACAAAATGCCACTCATCATGGACCCGTGGCAAGAGCCGTGTGGCAAGATTTTAAGCAGTTAAGTAAAACGTTTTTAGGGTCGTAAATGCAAGCCAGTAAAGAAGACAAAATTTATACTGTGATGGCGAATATACCGCCAGGAAAAGTAGCCAGTTATGGACAAGTAGCGGCAATGGCAGGATTGCTAAATAATGCTCGGCTAGTAGGGCGGCTATTAAAGTTAATGCCAAAAGATTCAAGCATACCTTGGCATAGAGTGATCAACAGCCAAGGTAAAATTTCTTTTCCTGAAGGGACAGCGCAGTACCAAAAGCAATATCAATTACTGCAAAGTGAAGGCGTAATTTTTAAAAATGGTCGTGTTAATATGCGTCAATTTCAGTGGGACTAATTAAAAAATTTAACCGACCGTAATAATATAGCGGCTGATTGCAATATAGTGACAAACACAGCCAGCAATCACAAATACATGCCAAAGTGCGTGGCTATATTGACGACTTTTAGCACTATAAAAGAGTGTGCCGAGACTATACAAAATCCCTCCACTGAGTAACCACCATAGTGCGTTTACTGGCACATTTAAATAAAGCGGGTAGACGATTGCAACTGCAAACCAACCCATTAATAAATATGTTGATAAAGACACCTTTTTGTTTTGTTTTTTCACCATTAATTTATAGCACACTCCGCCAAGTGCTAAAGACCATATAAATACCAGCGTTAAAATCGACCAAATCCCGGTTAATGAGAGTACTAAAAAAGGGGTGTAAGTGCCTGCAATTAAAATATAAATAGCACAGTGGTCACATTTTTTATAAAAAGCCCGCGCATCTATGCTGCTACTGCTGTGATAAAGCGTAGATGATAAAAACAGCAACAATAAACTACCGCCATAAATAATTGCACTGACCGTTGCTTCAATCGTGTGTATCTTGCCGATAAGCTCCCACAATACAAACAGTGAAAATACAACGCCTGCGCCGTGAGACAAGCTATTAAGTTGCTCTTCTTTTTTAGAATAAGCGGGTTCAACCGACATGACATACTCATCGTAAAACATTAATATGGGTTTGAGTGTACAAGTGTACGCTGAAACTTTCAATGCTTATTTATTGACTATATTTTAGTATTTTTAACCACTTTGAATGGTTTTAAAATTCACATCATCAAAAGGTTATGCACTTATGTGATTTAAAGTGCATAAAAAACAATTGGTTAAAATTTATTTCGTGGTTGGCACAACCTTTGATTAAGTAATAGCGACTAACTTAATAACACAATAGGGAATACCATCATGAAAAGCATTATTAAACTATCTGTTGCAGCACTTTTGGTTGTTGGTTCTACACAAGCAAGTGCAAATGACGGTCAATTAGATATCACTCAAACGCTATCAAACAGCATTGCACATTATATTGAAAGTACGAGTGATGAATTACAAAGCAAATTAAAACAGTCATTGTTTAGTGATTCGCAAAAAATGTTAACTGAACTGCTTTCACAGCATAGTGAGCAATCAGCTAAAGTTGCGGAAAATACATCACAACTCGTTGCAACTAGCAATGCAGTAAAAGTTGAGGATTAAGGCAATGAGCAGCGAATTAGGATTATTAGCTTTAATGTTAGCACCTGTAGTGAGCTTATTAAGTGTGTATGCCTCAGTTGAATTATTACGCAACGTAGGGCAGTGGTTAAACATAGGCTAAGGGGATAGCGATAAGTAATAATCAGTAACGTTGATCTTATTTGCTGCGGTGCACGTAACGTAATGCATAGTTAAACTGATGTAGTAGGCCTTATGAAACGTGCAATCTTTCCATTACCGGTATTTATTCTACCAAGCGGGTATACGCGGTTACGTATCTTCGAACCTCGCTATCTTGATATGGTTAAAGAATCACTTAAAAATGATCATGGTTTCGTACTTTGCCAGTATGATGTTGATAGTTATCTCAACGTTCCTAGGTATGGATGCTTAGTTGATATTATTGACTTTTCACAAGATCAACAAGGACAACTATTAATTGATGTGGTGGCCAAATCTGTGGTTGAGTTAACTGATATAACTCAAGATAAACAGCAACTGCGTTTCGGTCAGCTATCTGCACCTAAAACATCTCTTTGGTTTGAACAACCTCACAACTTAGAGCGCGATGATTCATATTTAGTAACGGCACTAGAGCAGTTGTTTGCTGCTAATCTAGAGTTAACCGATTTATACCGCCAGACACACTTTGATGATCTGAACTGGGTGCTTGCAAGATGGCTTGAATTATTACCTATTTCAATTGATAAAAAACAACAGCTTGCCTTTAAATCGGACTTTGCGAATATCCACTCTTTCCTTCATACTGTGATTAATAACGAATTTTCCTAATTAATATGATCTTATTTTAGTTGCTTTGCGTATTGCATATGCAAGAACACTAATAGGAATATTATGATGGTAAGTCAACAACTTTCAACACGTTGTGAACCTAACACAGGTAATTACACTGCCATGCCACAAACGCCAAGCAAAGAACTTGCAGATGCATTATCTGCGGTTGCAGCTAATCGTGATAAACAGGCTTTTGCTTATTTATTTGCGTACTTTTCACCGAAAATAAAACGCTTCGGTATTAAGCAATTTAATTCAGAAGCGCAAGCGATGGAATTAGTGCAAGACACCCTTACCTCAGTGTGGCGAAAAGCACATCTTTATAATAATGATAAAGGTGCAGCTACAACGTGGGTATATACCGTAATGCGTAACGCATCATTTGATATGCTCAGAAAAATGAAAAGTAACAAAGAAGACAATATTAGCGAAGATATTTGGCCGCTAGTTGAGCAACATGATAATGCCGACCATGAATTTAGTGATCATCTTGAAAACCAGCAAATCAAAAATTACCTCGATAAATTACCTCAAGCTCAACGCGATGTTGTTAAAGGCGTTTATTTTCAAGATATGTCACAAGAGCAACTTGCAGATCAATTGAATATTCCAATTGGTACTGTGAAGTCACGTTTACGTTTAGCGTTACAAAAATTACGCAATGAAATGGGAGACCGCAATGATTAAACATCACCCAAGTGATGCGCTATTAGCGCAGTATTGTAATGCGTCATTACCGGCGAGTATCAGTGTTGCTGTCGCTATTCATCTTGACATGTGTAGTTGCTGTAAAGATAAAGTGCAACGCATTGAAGCGAAAAATGCTGTAGATGTGTTTGCGCATCATAATGAACAACTGCAAACTACAGATTTAGCTATTGATGAACTATCATTACTTGATGCAATTACCGCTGACGATAGTGTTGATGATGTATATAAAGTGACGCCACAAACTATCCTTGTCAATCAGCAAAATTATCAATTGCCCCGTGCTCTTGCCCGTATTTCACATGGTAAGTTTATGCAAATGGGTAAGTTATCACGTTCTCGTATCGCTCTCGATGATGGTGCGCTACGTTCGAGTTTGCTACACATAGATGCCGGTGGGGAAATCCCTGAACATACACACACTGGTTTTGAACTGACTTTATTACTCGATGGTGAGTTTAGTGATGAAGACGACCATTATGTGCCTGGCGACTTTATGTGGCTCGATGGTCGTCATCAACACACTCCGATCACAGAAAAAGGCTGTTTATGTTACACAGTAGTCAGTAGTGCTCTACACTTTAATAAAGGACTGAGTAAGTTACTCAATCCAATTGGCAATTTGATTTACTAGGAGTGTATATGCAGCAATCGACTATTCAAATAGGCATAAGTGCATGCCTTGCAGGTGAGAAAGTTCGGTTTGATAGTGGCCATAAAAAATCAAATTTTTGCATGGATGAATTCGCAAAACACGTTGAATATAAACGCTTTTGTCCCGAAGTGGCGGTAGGTTTACCGATCCCAAGACCGACAATTAGACAAGTTAAAGTAGGCACAACTATTAAAGTGTGCCGTCCTGACGGCAGTGGTGATGTTGGCCCACAATTGACAGAATATGGTAAAAAAGTTGCCACAGAGCAGGCTGCACAATTAAGCGGCTTTGTTTTTTGTGCTAAAAGTCCAAGCTGCGGCATGGAACGGATCAAAATATACAATGAAGCAGGCACCGGTAATACATCTGAAGGCGTGGGCTTTTTTGCTGCGCAAATTATGGCTCACAACCCATTGTTACCGTGTGAAGAAAATGGTCGTTTAAATGATATGCACTTGCGTGAAAACTTTGTAATGCGAGTGTTTACTTATAAAAACTGGCAATTATTGCGTCAACAGCCAGCAACCCTGCATAGGTTAACGCAGTTTCATGCGCAATATAAGTATTTGTTAATGGCTCACAATTATCAGGCATATAAAGATCTTGGTAATTTACTGGGCACCTATGTTGGCGATGATTTTGAGCAGCTTGCTGACGATTATATTGCAGGTTTAATGGCAGCGCTGAAAAGACCTGCATCACGCAAAAATAACAGCAATACTTTAATGCACTTACAAGGCTACTTTAAAAAACATTTATCCAAAATTGAAAAAGAAGAGTTACGAGATGCAATTGATGAATATCGCTCAGGTTTAGTGCCGCTGTATGTACCGCTGACACTCTTAAAACATCATTTGAAAGTACATCCAAACGAATACTTAGCAAAGCAAGTTTACTTCAACCCTTATCCTCACGAACTAAAATTACGCTACGGAATTTAATGAACACTGTATTTTGGTTTAGGCGCGATTTGCGCCTTTTTAATAATCATGCCCTTTATCAAGCAATCGACAATGGTTGTAAAGACGCTATATTTTTTATCACTGAGCAACAATGGCAACGCCATGGTGTTGCTTCAATACAAATTGATTTGCTAAAACGAAGGTTAAACTTCTTAGGTCAGTTACTAGCTGATAATGGCATCACCTTACATATCACTGAAGCGGGTAATTACGAAGGATGTGTGCAGCAGTTAAGCGAGTTCTGCCAGCGACATTCAGTAACGCAGTTATTTGCCAATAAAGAATATGAAATTAATGAAGTTGAGCGCGATAACGCATTTTTACATCATGCTGATGAACTTAAAGTATCAGTCACCTTGTTTGATGGTGACGTGGTTGCACCGCCTGGAACGGTACTGAATCAAAGTGGTGAGATGTTTAAGGTGTTCACCCCTTTTAAAAATGCCTGGCTAAAGCAATATCAAGATACTCATTTTTATTTTCAAGCCCCCCCGACAATGTTTAGCCCAATACCTTGGCAAGGTTCAGCGTTACTTACCGGTGATGATTCCTCACATAAGTGGCCAGTTGATGATGCGTCATTAAGTCAAATCTGTGCCCGCTTTATCAGCGATAAATTACTCAGTTATAAAGATCAGCGAGATATTCCAAGTATTAAAGGCACATCAGGCTTAAGTCCGTATTTAGCTTTAGGAATTGTCAGCGTTCAGCAATTAATTGCTCTTGTACAGCAACAATATGTCGATGTTTTAAGTAGCTCTAAAAGCAATTTATTTACTTGGGTCAACGAGTTAGTGTGGCGTGAGTTTTATCGTCATTTAATTGTGGCTTATCCAAAACTTAATAAATATAACAATTTTAATGAGAAATATGACCCAGTAAAGTGGCGAACTGATGAGGCTGATTTCACTGCTTGGTGTGAAGGTAAAACAGGCTACCCGCTTGTTGATGCCGCTATGAGGCAGCTTATTCAAACTGGCTGGATGCATAATCGCTTACGAATGGTAGTTGCCAGTTTTCTTACCAAACACTTGTTAATTGATTGGCGTAAAGGTGAACGTTTCTTTATGCAGCATTTGATCGATGGCGATTTAGCGTCTAACAACGGCGGTTGGCAATGGGCTGCAAGTACCGGGTGCGATGCCCAGCCATACTTTAGAATATTCAACCCGATTACTCAAAGTGAGCGATTTGATCCTGATGGTGATTTTATTCGTAAATATATACCGGAGTTGGAAAATGTGCCGAATAAGCAAATTCATTTTCCACATGAATATTTAGCGAAAAGCGGCAAAGCAAAAGCAGTTTATTGGCCAGCAATCGTTGATCATAAAACGGCTCGCTTACGAGCGCTTGATGCATTTAAGGTATGATATGAGCAACCACAGAACAGATAAATTTATCGCGATATACCAAAAGCTAAGTAAAGAAAATCTACATTTACTGAGTGATATTTATGCTGCAGACATTCACTTTTCTGATCCATTGCATGAAGTCGATGGTTTAGCTGACTTACATCAATATTTTGCTAAACTTTATAGTAATGTTATTGAATGCACGTTTGATATCAGTGATGCTGTTAGTGTAGGCGATAATGCTTTTGTTTACTGGACTATGTATTATCGCCATCCAAAGCTTAGTAATGGCCAGCAAATAGCCGTAGCAGGCCATAGCAAGTTAACATTTACTGGTGACAAAATCAGCCTTCATAAAGACTACTTTGATGCTGGTGCATTACTTTATCGACATATCCCTATTCTCGGTTCAATTATTAAATACATAGATAATAAGGCAGCGGAATAATGATCACGCTTATAACAGGTGCAACATCAGGTATTGGTGAACAACTTGCGAAACTGTATGCGCAAGCCGGGGATACAGTGATCGCTTGTGGGCGTAACCAAGAAAAACTAAACGAACTTGCGCAACTAACGAATATTGAAAGTTGTCAGTTTGACGCTACTGATTTACAAGAAATACGAAGTAGCACTGTTGCTTATACGCAATTTGATCGCGTTATTCTTAATGCTGGCAATTGTGAGTATATCGATGATGCGCATAATTTTGACAGTGCATTGTTTACCCGCGTTGTTACTACTAATTTGCTTTCGATGGGTTACTGTCTTGAGGCTTTACTACCGAGGATAAAGTCCGGTGGTCAGTTGGTGATTGTCAGTTCAAGCGTAACTTATTTACCGTTACCGCGCTCACAAGCATATGGCGCATCAAAAGCTGGGGTCAGTTACTTAGCAAAAAGTTTAGCCATTGATTTAGCTGATATTGACGTAACCTTAGTGCATCCAGGCTTTGTTAAAACACCGTTGACTCAAAAAAACGATTTTCCAATGCCAATGGCAGTTACTGCAGAAAAAGCGGCAAATTATATTATCAAAGGGGTCGCTAAGCGCCGCAAAGAGGTGCATTTTCCTTATCGTTTTACCCTTATTTTAAAATGTTTACGCATGTTGCCGCTGCCAATTTGGCTCATGCTTGCAAAAGGATTAAGTCGTTGAAAAAAATAGCAATTATAGGTTCTGGAATTGCAGGATTAAGCTGCGCGCAGTTGTTGCACAAAAAGTATGATATTACGGTATTTGAAAAAAACAACTACATTGGTGGGCACACCGCAACGATAGATATACAGGTTGATGGTGTTAAGCGTGCTATTGATACTGGCTTTATTGTTTTTAATGATCGCACTTACCCTTATTTTGAAAAGCTGTTAAAGCGCATCGGCGTTGAACGACAACCGACAGAAATGAGTTTTAGTGTGCATAATCAGCAAACTGGTTTTGAATACAATGGCCACACTTTTGCCAGTTTGTTTGCTCAAAAGCGCAATATATTTCGTCCGCGTTTTTGGAAGTTACTTAGTGATATTGTGCGTTTTAACACCTTGTGTAAAAAACTATATCATGACAACGACTACCAAAGTGAGCAGATGCTAGGTCAGTTGCTCGACCAACACGGTTTTAATGATTTTTTTCGTTACCATTATATTTTGCCAATGGGCGCGGCTATCTGGTCAACAAGTATTAAAGAAATGAGTAATGTTGGCGTTGAGTTTTTTGTAAAATTCTTTTTCAATCATGGCTTATTAGATATTACTAATCGTCCGCAGTGGTATGTTATTCCCGGTGGTTCAAGGGAATATATCAATCCATTGATCAGTGGTTTTAAAGATAAAATAAAATTGAACACGGATATACAGTCTATTTTTCGCACCCCGGAGCAGGTGTTGATCCGATTGAAAAATGGTACTGTTGAGCAATTTGATAAAGTGATTTTTGCTTGTCATTCTGATCAAGCTCTCGCTTTACTTGAAAACCCAAGCACAGATGAAAAAGCAATTTTATCAGCCATTCCCTACACTGAAAATTCAGTGATTTTGCATACTGACACTGCTTTGCTGCCAAAACGTAAAGCCGCATGGGCAAGTTGGAATTATCTACTTACCGATAATCTTGATAAAGCTGCTGTTGTAACTTATCAAATGAATATTTTGCAAGGCATCACAAGTAAAACGCAATTTTGTGTCACGCTTAATCACCGCGAGGGAATTGATAAAACTAAAATACTCCGAGAATTTACGTATCATCATCCAGTATTCAATAAAACGTCTATTGCTGCTCAGCAACAGAAACAGCTTATTGATGGAGCCAATAACAGTTATTTTTGTGGCGCTTATTGGTATAACGGATTTCACGAAGACGGAGTGAAAAGCGCTGTAGATGTTGCTCGCAAACTTGGGGTTGAATTTGAATAGTGCACTTTTAATCGGTGATGTTCGTCATCACCGATTAGCAATTAAAGCGCATAGCTTTAATTATCAGTTGTACATGATGTGGGTTGATCTTAATGCTCCTCAGCAACTTGATGGTGTTCACCCTTGGCTTGGAACAACAGGCTTTAAAGCACTTAAATTTAAACAATCCGATTATCTTAATCGTGATTTAGATACTCAACAACCAATCAAACAACGAGCAATTAATAAAATTGTCGAGCTGGGGATTACTGCTCCGTTTAGTAATGTCTATATGCTCGGACAGCTGCGCTGTTTTGGGGTGTATTTTAGCCCAGTTAACTTTTTCTTCTATGAAACGGCTGATGGCGATTTTCCCTATATGGTTGCTGAAGTGAGTAATACCCCCTGGAACGAGCGACACTATTACTTGGTTGATTTACACAGGAAAGTGAACTTTAAAAAGGCTTTCTCCGTATCACCATTTATGAGTTTAGATATGGATTACCACTGGAAAGTGCGTTTAACAAAGCACAATACTATGATCCATATAGAAAATAAAAAAGATAATACGCTATTATTTACTGCCAGTTTGCGTTTACAACGCCAGTCACTCAGTCGTGCTGCGGTTACTGCGTTACTGAAACGTTTTCCTGCCATGACCATCACTGTGATGAAAGGAATTTACGTACAGGCGTTTAAACTATTTTGTAAGCGAGTGCCTTTTTTAGGTCACTCAGGCAAGAATTGATTAGCTAAAATAACGAAGGTCATGAGATGGAAAAAATATCCAGTTTAGCTGATAACGCATCAAGTAGCTTGTTAAGTAAGCTGTATAAAAAGTTAGTCATTGGTGCGTTTGATAGCATTGAAGTTGGCGCAATTACCCTAGTTGATGGTAACGACGTTCAACACTTTGGTGATCCTCAAAGTCACTTGCAGGCTAAAGTAGTTGTTAATAATCCGGCAATGTATAAAGCATTTGCGCTCTCTGGCAGTGTCGGAGCTGGCGAAGCTTATATTTTGGGCCAGTGGGAATGTACTAACTTAACTCAGTTGATTGAAATTTTTGCCATTAATCAGGCTCAACTGGACCAATTTGAACGTAAGTTTGCGTTTATTAGTAATCTTTACAATCGAATAAATCACCGTAAAAACAAAAATTCTGAGCAAGGTTCAAAGAAAAACATTGTTGCTCATTACGATTTAGGCAATGAGTTGTATTCATCATTTTTAAGCACTGAAATGCTTTACTCAAGCGCTGTCTACCCATCAAAAGATGCTTCTCTTGAGCAAGCACAAAGTCATAAGCTTGATTTAATCTGCCAACAAGTAGATTTACAACCCGGTGAAACGGTTATTGAAATTGGCACAGGGTGGGGAGCGTTTGCCATTCATGCTGCAACACATTATGACTGCCACGTTACTACTACAACTATTTCTGATGAGCAACATGCGTTTGTGGCAGAAAAAATTATCCAGTTGGGGCTTGAAGATAAGATAACCTTATTGAAACAAGATTATCGTTTACTCGAAGGCAGTTACGATAAGCTAGTGTCAATAGAAATGATAGAAGCGGTTGGTCATGAATACCTACCCAGCTTTTTCAAAAAATGTAATGACTTACTCAAAGACAGTGGTGCAATGCTGATCCAAGCAATTACAATTGCTGATCAACGCTATCAACATTACCTGAAAAATTCTGATTTTATTCAGCAGTATATCTTCCCTGGTGGTTGTTTACCGTGTATTGATGAAATGAATAAGCAAATAAAAAGTCAATCAGACATGGTGGTACACAGCATTAACGATATCGGCGTTCATTATGCAAGAACCTTAGCTGATTGGCGCACACGGTTTATCGCAAGCTGGCCAGAAATCGACAAAGTTAAGTTTGACCAGCGCTTTTATCGATTATGGTTATTTTACTTAGCTTACTGTGAAGGCGCATTTAGGGCGCGAGTAACCAGTACAGTGCATTTAGTTGCCCGTAAACCGCGTTTTAACCATTCAAGTGATGACATTGCGCTCAGTTATTAATTTTTTGCTGTTTCAAGGAGTGTGGTTTTTAGCATTATTCCTTGAGCAGCGCGCTATTATACCGATTTTATTAATCATCATACTAATGCTATGCCTGTCGCAGCAAAAGCAACAAGATATGCTGTTACTGTGCTATGGCTTAATGATCTCGTTAAGCTTTGAATATTTGATGGTTGAGGTTGGCTTTTTATCTTTTAGTATATCGCCCTTTCCATTGTGGTTTGTATTACTTTGGTGTGCTTTACTGTTAACCATCAATACATCAATGCAATTTTTGCATCGCACGCCTTGGTATTTAGCGCTGTTGCTCTGTGCAGTTTTTGCCCCCGCAAGTTATATTGCTGGTGCACGCTTTGGGGCGTTAGAGGTTCATCCTGTAGTTTGGCAATTTTGGCTTATATATGGTTTAGCTTGGTCGTTTATGTTCAATTTTATCAGGATTATAAATACATACAGCAAAAAGTACCTGTTAGTTTCTGAACATAAATGAACATACAGGTGTAACTATTTAACTTAGAAATTTGGAGTCCGGTAATGATAGCAAGATTAACTAAAGGGCTAATTATTTTAAGTGTATTGGTATGCAGCCGAAGCTTTGCTGCTGATTTTAAAGTGGTCGGTGAGGCTCGTTTTGAGTATCTATTTTGGGATGTTTATCAGGCGCAGTTAGCAACCCCATCGGGGAGCTATCAGTTTGGCAATCACCCCACTAAACTGACATTGACCTATTTACGCGATTTTGCTGCCAAGGACATAATCAAAGCGACGAACGAACAATGGCAGCATTTGGGCAAAAAAGAGATCATTAAAAAATACGATGCACAGTTAGCTGCGCTTTGGCCGGATATCAAAAAAGGTGAATCGCTATCGTTCATTACGGATGAAAATGGTATTGGCACATTTTATTTTAATGATAAAAAGCTAGGGGCTATAGAGCAAAGTGGTTTTGCGGATGACTTTTTAGCTATTTGGCTTGATGCTAATACCTCTGAGCCACAGATGCGAAAACAACTAATAGGGCAATAACATGAAGCGAATTACTATATTATTTTTACTTAGTTGCACATTTTTATTAAGTAGCTGTGCTGCGCCAGATGTTGAGTATTACCAAGGAAGTCAGCCAGAATTTAATTTTAAACAATTTTTTAATGGCAAATTGAAAGCCTATGGCGTTGTCCAAGACTTTAAAGGTGAAGTAACCCGTAAGATGGTCGTTGACATGAATGCGAGTTGGGATGGCAATAACGGCGTTATAGAGGAAGATTTCGTTTACGACGATGGTGAAACCCAACGCCGAGTGTGGAAAATAACACTCAATGCTGACAATACTTTAACTGGCACTGCAGGTGATGTGATAGGTATCGCGAAAGGAAAAAGTAATGGCAGTGTATTTCATTGGCAATATACCCTTAAATTACCCTATGGAGATGACACCATTGAAGTTAATTTAGATGATTGGATGTATCTGGTAACACAATCGCGCTTGATTAACCGTACAGCTATTGATAAGTTTGGCATTGAGGTTGGGGAAGTGACCTTAGTTATCGAAAAAGTTGAATGATAAACAAATTGTCATATTGATTTATTAAATACTGCTTAAATTCATTGTTGGTTAATCTTTAAATCAATATTTATTTCGGCAATTATTTAAAATTTACTCATTTTTTAAGAATTTACGCGAAAAAAGCATTTTGCTGTTGCCAATACTTAAAAAATGCATAAAGATAGGTTTTGCGAAGGCAAAATAATAACGAATAGGAATTTAACAAATGAATAAAGCTCAATTAGTTGAAAAAATCGCTACTGATGCAGAAATCTCTAAAGCAGCAGCTACACGTGCACTTGACGCATTCACTGGTGCTGTTACTTCTTCTTTAAAAGAAGGTAATTCAGTTGCACTAGTTGGTTTTGGTACTTTCTCTGTAAAAGAGCGTGCTGCACGTACTGGCCGTAACCCACAAACTGGTGCCGAAATCCAAATTTCAGCGGCAACTATCCCAAGCTTTAAAGCAGGTAAAGGTCTTAAAGATCAAGTTAATCCTTAATCAATTAGATTGGTTAAATAAAAAAGGGCTAATTAGCCCTTTTTTTGTATCTACTCATTAATCTAAGGTTTAAGCTTTTAGTGCTTTATCACCGCGGCCAATACCTACCGCACCAGAGCGTACAACTTCAATTATGTCTGTCTCATGACGTAAGGTATCTAAAAACGATTCAATTTTATCTGTGCTACTAACAAGCTGCAATGTGTAGCTGTTGCGACCCATGTCTAAAATAGTCCCTTGGAATACATCGACCACTCGCGTTACTGCCGCTCTTTTAGCTTCATCTTGAGCGAATACTTTTACTAATAGCAGCTCACGTTCAATATGCGCCATTTCAGTTAGATCAATAATCTTTAATACATCTACTAATTTATTAACCTGTTTAGTGATTTGCTCAACCACACGGTCATCACCCATGGTAGTGATAGTAATGCGTGATAAAGAATGATCGTCTGTTGTGCCAACGGTTAAACTATCGATGTTGTAAGCTCGTTGTGAGAATAGGCCAACAATACGCGACAATGAGCCTGGTTCATTCTCAAGTAAAATAGATAATATACGACGCATTATGCTTTCACTCCTTTACGTAACCACATTTCATCAACTGCTCCAAGCTTAATTTGCATTGGGTATACATGTTCATTTTCATCAACAAGAATATCTAAAAACACCAAACGGTCAGTGATCGACATGGCTTTATCGATTGCCGGCTGTAGTTCATCAAGAGTATTAACGCGAATACCGACATGGCCATAACTTTCAGCAAGTTTGACGAAATCAGGTAACGATTCCATATACGACGATGAGTGACGACCGCCATAGACCATATCTTGCCATTGACGCACCATACCCAGAGAGCGGTTATTCAGTGACACCACTTTTACAGCCAAGTTATATTGTAAACATGTCGAAAGTTCTTGAATGTTCATTTGAATCGAACCATCACCGGTGACACACACTGACTCTTTATCCGGGAACGCAAGTTTTACTCCCATTGCCGCTGGCAGACCAAAGCCCATAGTGCCAAGACCCCCTGAGTTGATCCATTGGCGCGGGTTTTTAAACGGGTAGTACTGCGCCGCAAACATCTGATGCTGACCTACATCAGAGCTTATATAGGCATCACCATTGGTAGCTTTATAAATTGCTTCAATGACGGCCTGAGGCTTTATTTTATCGCCCGCGGTGCTGTAGCTTAAACATTTTTGTTCACGCCAGCTAATGATCTGACGCCACCAATCTTCTTGAGCACTACGATCAATTTTGATTGGACTTTTATCTATGGCTGTCTGTAATTGCTCAAGTACGGTTGATAAACAACCGACGACTGGAATGTGAGCTTTGATCGTTTTTGAAATAGAGGTCGGATCAACATCAACATGAACAATCGTCGCATTGGGACAAAATTTCTTCACGTTATTGGTTACCCTGTCATCAAATCGGGCGCCTAGAGCTAAGATCACATCGGCATTTGCCATCGCCTTATTTGCTTCAAGGCTCCCGTGCATACCTAGCATACCAACGAAATTAGGGTGAACCCCGGAAATACCGCCCAATCCCATTAAGGTATTAGTGATTGGTGCATTGAGTGATTCAACCAAATGAGTCAGTTGCTCTGAAGTGTTAGAAATAATAATCCCGCCACCAGAGTAAATGACCAGTTTTTTAGCTTCTAAAATAGCGGCAACGGCTTTGCGAATTTGCTTTGGGTGGCCTTTGGTATTTGGGCTATAGGTTCTCAGCTCTGTGGTTGCTGGAAACTCAAAATCAAATTTAAGTGCAGGGTTTAACATATCTTTTGGCAGTTCTACGACCACAGGACCTGGGCGTCCAGTACTTGCAATATAAAATGCTTTAGCCAAAATTTTAGGAATATCTTTTGCGCTACGACAGTTAAAACTGTGTTTTACGATTGGCCGAGAGCAACCAACAATATCGGTTTCTTGAAATGCATCATCACCAATTAAGTTAGTCGGCACTTGACCGGATAGCACTACCATAGGAATAGAATCCATATAGGCTGTAGCGATCCCCGTGATACAGTTTGTCGCACCTGGACCTGATGTTGCTAATACTACGCCCACTTCACCTGTGGCACGTGCATAACCATCAGCCATATGGGTTGCTGCTTGTTCATGACGAACTAAAATATGCTCAACATCATCTTGCTGAAATAATGCATCATAAAGATCTAATACTGAGCCACCGGGGTAGCCAAATATATATTTTACCTTCAATGCCTTTAATGCCTGAACAACTAGTTCGGAGCCATTATATTGTTGTGTACTCATCCTCATTCCTCTGTGTGCCTGTTACCGATTGATTATTATCATGAGTAATAATGTGCTATTGCACGCACTCCCCATTTATTCTGTGCAATTACCGTATAATTTAAATGCATAAAAAAACCCCCGCTTAGGGCGGGGGTTTTTAAAAAGCTATTTCACCTTCTAATACATCCCCGCTGGGCTTAAAACTAAGACCAGTACGAGTACAGTGACTAGGTGAAATTGATATTTCATAACGTTATTTTTCTTCTCGGTATTTGTTATATAAGTTCAAATGAGTTATTGCGCTGAGATAGCCGAATAACTCATTTAGTCTACAAATTTAATAGTCTTATTTTTAAAGGTTTTGCCAGCTAATGTCAACAGTCAAAACGGCAATGTTGCATTAAAATTCCAAATTAATTGTTTTTATATTTAAAAGTTGCTTTAAATTGCATTTTTAACCGTTAAAAGCAAAGAAATTATGCTTTTTGTGAAGCGTGGGAATATTCACTGTATATCTATAAATGTAATGTAAGTATATAAATTATTCGCTATTATTATCGTTATGGAGTTGTTGATAGGTGATCCTGTGAAATACTCACAATTGTTATGTGGCCTGACTTTGGCATTGTTAAGTCAACAGAGTGTGGCAAAACCACAAAATAGTAGCCCAACTGATATTGGGGTCGTTAACAAAGAGCGAATTTTATATTGGTTAGATAAACGCGGGCAGCTTGACGATAAAATAGCGCATGACAAATTATTGTCTGATTATATTGGCCGTGGTGAATCGATGCATTCACGTCGGCAGCTTAACCCTCAAGTTTTAACCCAACAACGAAAAATGGCTCAGCGCTTAGCGAGTGTGTCTTCGCAGTTACCTAACTCGACGCACAATACCGTAAAAGTGTTGGCTATATTGGTTGATTTTCCTGACTTACCTCATGATGATAATGGCTTAGCCGCAGTTGATAGCGATATGTACTACTCAAGCTATAGTCAGCAGCATTACCAACAAATGTTGTTCGCTACTGATGGTTACTCAGGTCCACAGCAGCAACCGTTGCAAACAGCGTATCAATACTATCAGCAAGCCTCAGGGGAAAGCTTAGCATTTACGGGTCAAGTTTATGGCTGGGTAACAGCCGATAATGATGCGAAAAGTTATGGGGCTCGCCAAGGGGGTAATAATGATATTGATGCCCCTAGTTTAGTGCATGAAGCGGTAGAAAAAGCCGTAGCCAAATTTAATATTAATTTAGCCGATTATGATTTAACAGATTTGGATGATCGTGATGGTGATGGGATCACCAATGAACCTGATGGGATTATTGACCATGTTATGATTTTCCACTCGAGTATAGGTGAGGAAGCCGGTGGTGGCGTACTGGGTACTGATGCAATTTGGTCACATCGTTTTTATGTGTACGACCAAAACAATCAGCCAAGTGCGGTTGATGGCAGTAGTATTCGTTTATTTGGTTATACTATAAATCCTATCGATGCTGGTATTGGCGTGGTGGTACATGAGTTTGGTCACGACTTAGGTTTGCCTGATGAATATGATTTAACCGGCAGTGCGCTGGGGGAGCCAGTTGCGCTTTGGTCTGTGATGTCTGGTGGTAGTTGGGCAGGCTCACCTCGTGGCTCACAGCCGGTGATGTTCAGTCCTTATGCACTCGAGTACTTACAAAACCGTTATCAAGGAAACTGGCTTAATCAAACGACGATATCGTTAGACGAAATCGATACCAATCAACAGCAAATACTTCGCCATAGTAGTGGGGTATCAACTGAATTAAACCAGTTAAAAATCACCCTACCAACCAACTTACAACCGTTTTATCAAGCAGTAGAAGGGCACTTGCAATACTACTCTGGCAGTGGTGATAATGTTTCAAAAAGTATGACATTTACAGTTAATATACCTGCAAGTACGCAGCCTACTTATCTTGATTTAAGTGCCTATTACAGCATTGAAACGGATTATGATTATGCTCAAGTATTAGTAAACGCACAGCCTATTGCTTCGCAATATACTCAAGCAGTCAATCCATTTTATGGAGACATTGGTCCATATATAACAGGGTCTTCAAGTTCAGTAAATGACGCTCAGCAGCCGAATAATTATTTACGGCATCGTTTTGACTTATCAGCTTATGCTGGTCAAACAATCACACTTAGTTTTAACTATAAAACGGACACTTATACTCATTATTTTGGTCTAGTGGTTGATGATATGACCATTAGCCAAGGTGATACTTTCGTTTGGCAAGATAATGCAGAGCAGTCAACACAAGCACAACTTGATGGCTTTAGCCGAGTGGGGGATCACATCTATGCAAAACCACACAATTACTATTTACAGTTACGTAGTTATTTAGGAATAGATAGTGGTTTACAAGTTGAGCAGTATTCACCGGGTTTATTACTTTGGTCTGCTAATGAACAGTATACAGATAATAATACTCCTGAGCATATTGGTGAAGGGTTTATATTGGTTGTTGATGCCGATCAAAATGCCATTGCAAAAGGTAATAGCAGCGCACCTGCCAGTACTACGATTCAGTTAAGAGATGCTGCTTTTAGTCTTTATGATCAGCGCCAAGGTTTAGGCGATACGCAGTTAACAGCAATCACTGAGTTTAATGATAATAATGATTACAGTTTTGCCACGCAACCGGCCTCTGGTGTAAAAGTTTCAACGTTTGGTTTTAATTTTTCTATTGTTGAGCAAGCGATTAATAATAGCTCAATTGAATTGAATTTAGGCTATACACCACAGTCTGGGATCAATGTAATTACTAATGATCTCGAAGCGAGTTTTGAAATTAAAGGAATGGCGTTGACCCCAACCGATAGTTTTAACTGGCAGTTTGGGGATGGGCAAAGCAGTGATGAATTGAATCCAAGTCATACATTTGCCGATTATGGTAGTTACACTGTGGGTTTTACTCGTACTAATGAACAAGGGCAGCAGTTTCAAGAATCGATGACTTTTGTGCTTACTGCGCCGTTGTCAATTTCCAGTGTGGATACCAATATAGAGAAAGGCAATGTAACTGCAAAAGTCACTGTATCAGGTGGTCAAGCACCTTATGACTATGCATGGCAATTAGGTGATGGCTCAACTGCGAAAGGGCAGAGCATTAACCACCGCTATGAATACAGTGGCGATTATACCTTAAGCGTTGTTGTAACTGATGCAAATGGCGCTATGCAGTCTTTTGCAACCCAAGTGTCGGCAAATGTATTACTTACAACACAGGCCAGTTACAGTGCAAAAGATTTACTGGTTAATTTTAACAGTGATACCAAAGGCGGGTTTAATAATTACACTTACAGTTGGGATTTTGGAGATGGCAGTGCTGTAAGCCAACGGGCTAATCCTACACATACTTATAACCAAGCGGGAAGTTATACAGTGACACTGATCGTGACTGATACCTCTGCAAAAGGCATAAAAAACACCTTACCGTCTAGCAAGCTTACGGTAACAGTGCAAAAACAAGTTGCCAGTTCAGGCTCCAGTGGCGGAAGTCTATTTTGGTTATTGTTACTGCTGCCGCTCAGTTTTCGGACAAAGAGGCAAGCATAAACTATGTGACAAAAAAGCCAGTAAATACTGGCTTTTATTATAATGCTAATAATCTAGGTTTGGTTTATAAACGGTCGATAACAGCTTGAGTGAAGTCAGTAGTACCGTGACTGCCACCTAAATCGCGAGTGGTACGATCACCCGATTTAATTACGTCAGCTACAGCATTGCGGATACGCTCTGCAGTTTCGCCCATTTCTAAATGCTCTAACATTTGAATAGATGCCAAAATAACAGAGGTTGGATTTGCTAAGTTTTTACCAGCAATATCAGGTGCGCTGCCATGAACTGCTTCAAAGATTGCTGCATCTTCACCGATGTTAGCGCCAGGTGCCATACCTAAACCGCCTACTAGACCAGCACATAGATCAGATAAAATATCACCAAACAGGTTTGTAGTAACGATAACGTCAAACTCTTCAGGGCTCATTACCAGTTTCATACAGGTTGCATCAACAATCATTTCAGTTGATTCAATTTCAGGATAACGCTCAGCAACTTCACGAGCTACTTTTAAGAATAAACCTGAAGTTGATTTTAAGATGTTAGCTTTGTGAACCGCTGTCACTTTTTTACGACCTTCACGCACGGCTAGTTCGTAGGCAAAAGTAACGATTTTTTCAGCACCTTCACGGGTGATCATAGACATTGCTTGTGCTTCGTTGCCATCTTCTGATGTCACTTGGCCTAAACCTGAATACATACCTTGCGTATTTTCACGTACCGTGATGATATCAATGTCTTCATAACGTGCTTTAGTGCCAACAAATGATTTTACTGGGCGTACATTGGCGTATAAACCAAACTGCTTTCGTAATGTTACATTGATTGAAGTAAAACCTTCACCAACTGGCGTTGTTAGTGGGCCTTTAAGAGTAATTTTATTACGCGCAATAGTATCAATGGTATCTTGTGGTAATAATTCACCGGTCTTTTCTAGGGCTGCAAGACCTGCATCAACGAATTCATAATCAAAATCGCACCCTGCGGCTGTTAAGATCTCAAGGGCTGAATCAATAATACTCGGACCGATGCCGTCGCCTTTGATCACTGTGATGGTTTGTTTGGCCATGAACTTTTCCTATTACGAGTTAGAAATGCACGTAAATGTGACGCATTATTATACCAATCGACTTAAATATTTAACCATTCTAGCGTGCTAAATAAAGCGCTAACTGCGTTATGAATTTCTCAAGTAGAACAACTACATGTCGAAATTTATGCCTTGTTATCACTCTATTTATCTGTCGCTATAAATGGCTAGTAACTTAACACGATTGGTATTAAGCGATTACTTGTTAGATTATTTACGTGAATGAGTTTGAAAATACAAGCGGCTTTTATAGCAATTTATTCAACTTTTTGCCAGTAAAACCCACGAAAACGCACTAAATTAGTCACTATGTCTAATAAATATTCATACGCTATTGCTTAAACCTAGGCTTGGTAGCTGTGCATAAAAATCCTCGCTGGACTGCCAATCTAAGCGTTTTAACACTTGCTCAAAAGTGTGTGTTTGCCAACTACTTTGTATTACGTTGGGTTGATACACCTTAATAACGACGAGTTTTATTGCAACCCATAATTGTGCCTCTGCAGATAAGTGTTGTTTTTTTTGCTGCTCTGCATCTAAGAGCGCTTGTGTCCATGGATTGTCACCAAGCAATTCAAGTAAATAAGCCGATAAATGCCCACTATCATGAATCGTGACACCAAATAGCCACGCAAACGGCATACTTACATCACTTTTAGGTGAGTGTTCATACACTGTCTTACGGCTAATTGTGGTGCTACAGTATTCAATCAAATAATTAACGTAACCATAAATAGGCAGAGCTAGGTGTTCGAACTGGTTGTGTTGATCACGACTTACCAGCTGGTTTAATAAACTTATTATTGCCTGTAAGCGTAATTGTATATGTTGCATTAATGGATGTGCTTGGTAGTTTACTAATTGCTCAAAGAGCACCCGTTGAATGATCGCTGGCGCATTGTATAAGCCGACCATTGATAAACAATGGCGTAAATCTTTGCCTGCTAGGTGCTCTTTATTATAAGGCTTCACTGCTTCACGAAGTAACTCAATTGTCGCTGAATGATTGTTGAGTAATTTAGCAAGGGCAGTGTATGAGTATTCTTTTTGTATTTTAACTTGGCTTATCAACATCAATAATTGTTGTTTTTCAAAGTTAACAATTTCAACAGGGGGGGCTATGTGCTCATTGAACCATACGCTAAACAATAATCGCTTGTCTTTACTTGGGCGTTGTTTTGAATGTGATTCTAGCTTTGCCTTAACACTATACCATTTGGTTTTTTGCTGCTCATGCAACGCAATTAATAAATCCCGTTGCTGGTGGTTTTTACCAATATAAGTGAGCTGCTGATCGCTATAATTTACCAAAGAGCCAGGCAGGTAAGGGCCAAAATGACCGATTATTGCTTTTAATGCTTGTTGGGCAAACAGGTTAGGAGTACGGATATAAATATCAGCCACTGCCTTATAGATATCAATATGATCATTTTGGGTACGATAGGTAATGTTCATCGCAATAATATTTGCTAACGCAACTAACGTCGTTGGTCCATCATAGATCATGATTTTTGGCGTGCTTAGCAAGGCCTGCTTATACTTATTTAAGCGCGCTAAAATACCCGCAATATGGTCAGTGGGAACGTTAGCTGATTGCAGTAATTTTACTGCTAGCTGATGACGCGACTGCCATTGCTTTTTTTCTTGTTGGGTAAGAGGTTGACGCAGGGCCAGCTTATTAGTTTGTGTTTGCACACATAAATAGTTAGTTAAACACACACAAATAAGCAATTGGCTGATTTTACTGTCGTAGCTTAAACTGCGACAAAATGCGGCGACAATGACACATTGATTGACCACTAAGTTGGTTGTATAACCGTGGGTTGCTACATATAGAGTAAGCTGGGCTTGTAGTGCATTTGGATGTGAATCATAGAGTTTATAATATTGCTCAGCCAGTTGTGTCAACAGCGGATAAATTTGTGGCCACTGACTTTTATTATGATAACGCCTTAATATTTGGTGAGTTTTTTCAAATAGGCTGGCAAGATCTTGTGCGCAGAGTGCATCCATAAGTAATTAATTACCCGCGTTGCTCAAATGCATCAAATGCACTTGGGCCCCACAAAATCAATTCGCCATTTTTAAACAGTAAACCAGTACACTCATCCATAGTCGTGATCCCATCTGATTTGATATGTTGAGTACGGTAAAAAATAATTTGCCATACTTCCTCTTTATCACGTTTCGCGAATGTTAGATCAGGACTGCCTAAATACTCTAAAACTGTGTTTAAGTTAGTCGGTGTTTCGACACTTAATTTAGCGATATAACGTTTATTGAACGCTTCTCGGTCTTGCCAGATCATCGCCTGTGGATCATCTTTATAAAAAGTAATGACCAAAGTAGCGATCAAGGCGTATACACCCAAACCTAATATGAGATAGCGAAAAACCTTCTTAAACATTGTGCACTCTTACGCTGAGACTTAAATTTAGTATACGCATAGTTCAAATCCAGTGCTACGTGAATGCGATTAATTGAGCCTTAACTGCTTTAAACTAAAGCCTAAGTTAATATCTGTACGTAAACCAACCAAATGTTTAGAGGTAATATAGTCAGCCATTCCTGTCGCTAACTTTTTACGAACTGCTGTAGAGAGCGTTTCATCCTCTACCGCCAATGTTATATCTGCGTGCTTACTAATAATCTCTTGTGCTGTTTTAGTACCAATTCCCTTAATACCCGGAATATCATTCGTTTTATCACCAGCCATTGCCCAAAAATCAATTAATCGAGCTTGCTCAACACCAAAACGTTGTACGATAGAGTGATGATCTAAATATTCTTTTTTAAAATAATCATACACATTAATATAATTATTTAGGCTAGGTAAAAACCCCTTATCAGTGGAAACAATTGTACAAGACAACTGATTTTGTGCCATTTTATCGGCTAATGTCGCAATAATATCATCTGCTTCATCATTTACTGGGGCAAACACCACAATACCCGTCTGTTCAATCGCCTGTTTAAATTTATCTAAAGAATTTTTCAGGGTTTCAGGCATGGGGGCTCGGCTGCTTTTATATTGAGCGTAATAATGATACCGCCAGCTTTTATCACCATCAAATACTGCAATAGCATGCGTTGCTTGGGTGATCTTTATAAGTTTTTCACAAGCGTGAGCTACCCGCGCGCAGCAGGTATTTATCATTTGCTCATCACTGCCTTTGTTTTGATTACTATCAACTGCATAAATGCGCCTAATTAAATTAAGCGCATCGATTAAAAGTAACTGACCTGACACGAATACATTAACCCTTATGCTTTGACTTCATAACATGGAACATATTGACTGCCTGGGAGCTTCATCCTTCCTTGCTCAACAAATGCTTGCAGCAGTTTGTCCATGGCTTTCATTAAAGTCGGCTCACCGCTAATGATAAACCGGCCATGTTGTTTAATGGCTTGTATGCCTTCGTCTTTAACATTACCAGCAACAATACCTGAAAATGCACGGCGCAAATTAGCGGCTAGTAATTGTTTTTCTTGGTCTAAATGTAAATCAAGCCCAGCCATATTGGCATGAGTTGGCGCGAAAGGTTGCTGAAATTCATTTTCAATTTTTAACGTCCAGTTAAAGTAATATGCATCGCCCTGACTCTTGCGGTAATCACGCACATTTGCCATTGCAGATTTGAGTTTGATCCCAACTAATTCTGGGTTATCAATAATAACTTCAAATTTATCAAGCGCCTCCTTACCTAACGTCATTTCAATGAACTGGCATAATTCGCTAAAGTAATTTTCACTTTCTTTCGGCCCAGTTAAAATAACCGGTAACGACTGTTTGGCATTATCAGGGTGAAGTAAAATGCCTAGTAAATACAATAACTCTTCAGCAGTGCCAGCGCCGCCAGGGAAAATAATTATAGCGTGGGCGGTGCGTACAAAGGCTTCAAGGCGCTTTTCAATATCTGGTAAAATAACCAGTTCATTGACGATCGGATTTGGTGGCTCTGCGGCAATAATACTTGGCTCTGTTAAGCCCAAATAACGGTTATTGGTGTTGCGTTGTTTTGCATGTCCAATGGTTGCACCTTTCATTGGACCTTTCATGGCACCGGGGCCACAGCCAGTACAAATATTTAAGCCACGTAAACCAAGCTCATAACCTACTTGTTTAGTGTATTTATATTCGTTTTCATTAATAGAATGACCACCCCAGCAGACAATCATACTTGGATCGCTATTAACGCGAAGCGCTGCGGCATTACGCAACATATCAAAGACCATATGAGTAATGGCTTTTTGTTCGGTTAAATCTTTTTCGTATTTTTGACAAATAAATAAAATATCACGAATAACAGAGAAAATATGTTCGTGGATCCCAGTGATTATTTCACCATCAACAAAAGCCGTAGTCGGAGGATTGAGTAGTTCAATTTTTATGCCTCGCTCACGGCTTAATAAGCGAATATCAAAATCTTGATATTTATTGTAAATCTCTGAGCTGGAGTCAGTATGACTGCCAACATTGAGAACAGCTAGCGCACAGTTTCTAAATAACTTATAACGCTCACTGGTAGACGATTGCTCTAATAAATCAACTTCGAGCTGCGACAGTAAATCTAACACACCTGTCGGGTTTAACTGTATTAACATAGGCGTTCTCCTTGCTATAAAAAGCACTAGGTCGGTCGCTGTTATTTATTGATACACAAGCGATCACGACCGGTATTTTTTGCTTTGTAGAGAGCATCATCGGCGCGGTCAAAAGCGCCCAATGGGGTATCACCTTTTTTAAACTGCGTGGCACCGACGGAAACTGTTATCTCTACTTGTTTATCTCTGAACTTAAACGGAATCCCTTTCACCGCTTTTCTTAGTTTTTCAAGAGGTTTTTTGGCATGATCTAAGGGCATACCTGGCATTAATAAAACAAATTCTTCACCGCCATAGCGGGCTATAAAATCAGATTTACGAATTGACATTTGCAGCGCTTTGGCAATCACTTGTAACGTTTTATCACCCGCGCTGTGACCATATTTATCGTTGATAGACTTAAAGTGATCAACATCAATCACCACTAAGGTGACATCGGATTCTTGTACTGCAAACAAATGAAATTCGTGATGAAAGCGTTCGTCAAATGCGGCTCGGTTTGGCAGTTTGGTAAGGCCATCAAGCAAACTTTTAAAACGTTGCTCATGCAGGCGTTTTTTATATTTAGATAATTTAGTTTCAAGGCTGCCAATGCGTTGATTGATCTCTTGAAAACTGTTTAGCAACATATCGCGATCTTGCTGCTCGAGGCGCTCTTTTTCAATTAAGTCTTCACTTAACGATTTTAATTCGTTATCAACTAAGGCTTTTAATGATGAAATTGAAGTAGCATTTTGGGTTTGTGCTGTCAGATTGTTAATTTTATCTTCAATGCGCTTATTTAATGCAGTAAATTCAGCCCCCATTGCTTCTGAATGTTTACTTGTAGAAACAATTGAGTGGTGTAATTCTTCAAGCGTTTGGTTCAATGACACTAAAAAGCTTTGTGCAGATTGACGCTCTTTACTGATATTGTTGGCAATGATGCGAATAATATCGATTGCAGAGGTCAATAAATCATCCACTGAATCGGTTTCAGAGATATTATTTTTGATGGTTTTTACTTGATCTGCAGCTTCATCTTCAAATACTAAATCATTAGCTAAATTGAGTAACTCTTTTGCTAAATTAGGTTGCACAGCAGTTTGCTGGCATTCAGGAATAGTCAGTTTTACTTGTAAGGCTTGATGATAAATCGTCACTAAACGATTAAGGAGTGGAATGAAATCCCGCGTCGATTGCACATTATTCAGTTCATGATCCAGTAAATGACGCAATGTTCTGCGTGCATCATCTGGTAACCCTTTGGTTTTCTGCAGTAACTTGCCAGCATCGAGCACACTGTTATGAAGTTCACGCTGATGTGTGGCCTGTTGTGCTTCTTGATTTTTTAGCAGTGTAAGAATTTCATCGATCTGTGGCGCGAATAATTCAAAATCGACCCCTTTAGCCAGCGCACTACGAAACTTAGCTAAGCGATTATCAAGTTCAATGTCCATACCTTTACAGCTTAACGATAACTTAGCTGCAAAGTGTGTCAATGTGTCTACTTGATGCTTACGTGCATGTTCAACTACCATACGAGTATCAATGGCTTGTTTAAGTTTTTTATTTAAAACTTCGAGCTGTTGTGACACTAATAGTTACCGCCATTGATTAAATCTTACATGGTTGTAAGTTTACAACAAAAATTGCACAAATGTAGTCAGTAAGTCAAAAACTTAGCATTTGTTGATGATTTTTATTCATCGAACCTATCTGCACGTGTATTTATCGCTTTTAATTCACATTTTCTACCATCATTGTTAGGCTCACGCATAATAAAATCACTTGATATATGAATTAAGAGCCTCTATGAAAAAGTTTTTAGCATTATCGGTATTAGCCGCTTTATCTCACTCGGCATGGGCCGATGTTAATTATTCACTTGCTGTTACTCAACCTGAACATCATTTAGGCAACGTTAGCGTAGAATTTCCACAAACGGCACAAGCACATTTAGATGTAAAGTTGCCAGCTTGGCGAACAGGTCGTTACGAAATTTTGAACCTTGCAAACGGTGTGCGTTTTTTTGAAGCAACAGGCGATAATGGTAAAGCATTAAAATGGGAAAAAATTGATGCCAGTACATGGCGGGTACATTTAGATAAACCAACAGAAGTTAAAATTGATTATCAAGTGTATGCTAATGAGTTAGGTAAACGTGCGCGCCATATTGATGATAGCCACGCATTTATAGATGCATCAGGCTTTTTTATGTTTAGTGAATCATTTCGTCAAGAGCCAGTGACGGTTAAGCTAGATGTACCGAAAGCATGGCGCTCAGTATCGGGTATGGATAATGCAGGCTCAAAACATAGCTTTAAAGCCGCAGATTACGATGTATTAGTTGATTCGCCGATTGAAACGGGTATTAATGAACTCCATAAATTTGCCGTAGATGGCCGCGATTATGAATTAGTGATCTGGGGCAAGGGCAACTATGATGTTGAGCAAATGCTTGAAGATCTTAAGAAGCTGGTAGCAACAGGCAATATTATTTGGGATGCTTACCCGTACCAACGTTATGTATTTATGGTACATGCAACCTCAGGGGCAGGTGGTGCCACCGAGCATTTAAACTCAACGATTATTCAGCGTCCGCGTGACCGTTTTGGCTCGCGTGAAGACTATCTTGCATTTATTAGCACCGCAGCACATGAATTTATCCATACTTGGAACGTAAAAGCATATAGACCTGAAGGTTTAGTTCCTTACGATTACACGCATATTAATTACGATAAACTATTATGGATAGCGGAAGGTTCAACCAGTTATTTTGAAGATCATTTAATGGTGCGCTCAGGGATTGCCACGACGGATGAATTTTTAAACGTGTTAACGAAAACCGTCAACCGTCATTTATCATCGCCTGGGCGTGAGGTACAAAGCGCCACCGAAACCAGTTTTGATAAATGGATAAATCAAGGTGGTGACCATGCTCGTAACTACAGTACTAATATTTACTCAGAAGGTTCATTGATTTCGATGGCCCTTGATATTGATTTACTTGAGAACAGCCAAGGTAAGCAAAGCTACCGTGATATTCATCGTGCACTTTACAATCAATATAAAATGCCGCATGGCTTTACTGCAACTGACGTGAAAACTATTTTAAAACAGTTAACGGGCCGCGATTACAGCCAGTGGTGGGCAAATAATGTTGATGCACCAGCAGATATTGATTTTGACGCACTGTTTAAAAAAGTAGGCTTAATGTTAGAGCGTCCAAAAGATGCAAAAGCCGTTGCCAGTGTTGATGCGATGGCAAAAAATACCGGTGAGTTATTAACTTTAACTCATGTGCGTCGCGATGGCGCTGCATGGCAAGCGGGTTTGACCAGCGATGACAAAATTGTGGCAATTAACAAAAAGCATGTTGGTAAAGATTTAAAATCAAGCTTAGAAACATTTAAAGCAGGGGATAAAGTAACCATTGATTTTATCCGCCGTGATGCACTGCAAAGCACCACAATAACGCTAGCACAAAGCTTTGATAAAGATAAAAAGCTAGTTGCTGACAAACAGGCAACTGCACAGCAAATGGCATTATTTAAAGCATGGATGGGTGTAGAGCACCCAAACCTCGTTAAAAAATAAATACTATTTAATGATGCTAGGTTATGAGTAAAAAGGAGCTGCGGCTCCTTTTTTGCATTTAGGAGTAGTGGGTAAAGCACGCTTAGTTTGGGCAATAAATGCCGCCGTTGCAAAGTGATTGTTTACCGCACTACGGAGTTGCTGACCTTTACGCGCTAAAAACGATTTCTTTTCGCGCGCATTACTACGCGATTTGATATCACTTACCTGCTCACAATCTTGGGAGAATGGATACGGTAGTAATGAATAGCCAGCGACTTGAGTTTCCCAAATATGTTGTAGATCACAATCAACAGGGCGAGCAAACGTTTTAGTGGCAGCTAATAATTGTTTTGCACCTTGATAACTGATTGCAGTAGCACAACATCCTGTCATCAACTTTTTATGGATCACTAATCGTTGCTCAAACTGCAACGGTATCTGATAGGCGATTTTGCGAGTACGGTTTTGATAAGCTGAGAGTTTTATAAGTTGCCAAGCAAGCGGTAATTGCTCAATATTTTTAATTGCACTACCGATACTTGAATCTAAGATAAAGTCATCTTCGAGCACAATTGCGTAATCAAGTTTTCTATCGACAATGGTTTGCCACGCTTTGCGATGGCTCAAATAACAGCCAATCTGCCCAGCACTGAGCGGGTAGTGATATTCTTGTGTATTGAGGCTAGGACTGTAATTAATTTCTTTTTGTGCTTGCGTGAGCATGGCGCCATCAATTGCATCTATACGCTCAAAACTTAGCCCATGTGCGGTTAATTGTCGCTGGCTGTTTGCCAATCGCTCGGTTGAGCGAGCGAGGTTGATCAAAAAAATAGCAGTCATAGTTAGGCCGTGCATTACTAATAGTATTTAAATCCTAACGATTGAAAATGACTAAATGATTGCATTGTTGTGTTGTTTTTATTGCTAACAGAGCTCGATGAAATATTTGTTTTCAGTATTTTGTTACACAATAGTGTGGCTATTTTGTCGCAGAAATATTGACCTTGCTAAGGCTGCACGCGTAACCTGTTATAGAAACAATAAAAAGGATTAAAAAATGCGTTTAAAACCACTCATAGCATCACTTGCTATTGTAGTATCGGGCTCAACATTTGCTGATGAAGGCATGTGGCAACCACACCAACTTCCTGATCTAGAATCAATTCTGAAAGCCAAAGGATTAGAAATTGATGCAAAATCGATTTCTAAATTAACCGAGTTCCCAATGAATGCAGTGATAAGCCTTGGTGGCTGTACCGCATCATTTGTATCGCCAAAAGGGCTGGTGGTTACCAATCATCACTGTGCTTATGGTTCGATTCAATATAACTCAACACCAGAGAACAATATTTTAGAAAATGGTTTTTTAGCAACAACACCGGCTGAAGACTTACCAGCGGCACCCGGCTCTAGAGTGTATGTAACTGAAACAGTTACCGACGTGACCAAAAAAGTAATAAAAGGCACTGAAAAACTCAGCGCCAAAGCGCGCTACGACGCGCTAGAGAAAAACGAAAAAGCATTAGTGTCAGCATGTGAAGCTGACGATAATTATCGCTGTAATGTGTATTCATTCCACGGTGGTCTAGAGTTTTACTTAATCAAATCACTAGAAATTAAAGATGTACGCTTAGCATACGCGCCTGCCATGGGCGTAGGTAAGTACGGTGGCGATATCGATAACTGGATGTGGCCGCGCCATACCGGCGACTTTTCATTTTATCGTGCATATGTAGGTAAAGACGGCAAACCGGCTGAATTTAGCGAAGACAATGTACCTTATGTGCCTGATTCATATCTAAGTGTCAGCGCCAAAGGGGTCCAAGATGGCGACTTTGTTATGGTAGCAGGCTATCCTGGGCGCACTAACCGTTACCGCATTGCTGCTGAAGTTGATTATGTATTTAATACCAGCTATCCAAAATCACGCGAGCATAATTCAAAATATGTCGCTTTGATTGAAGAAAATTCAGAAGATGGCAGCAAAGCGCGCATCGCCTACGAAAGTACTATAGCGGGCTACAATAACTATATTAAAAACTACGGTTCAATGATCGAAAGCTTTAATAAAGGCACGATGTATGAACGTAAAAAGCAATTTGAACAAGATCTAACCGCGTGGATAAACAGTGACCGTAAGCGTAAAAAACAATACGGTAAAGTGTTAAATGAATTGTCGGCGTTAGTGGCTCAATCGCAACAGCACAATGATCGTGATCGTATGCTTGGCTATGTGCACCGCTCACAAATGATCAGTACCGCACGTAGCTTATATCGCCTAGCTTATGAGCAACAAAAACCTGATAGCGAACGTGAATCTGGCTATCAAGAACGCGATTTACCACGCTTTGAAGCCGGTTTAAAGCGCATGAGTCGCCGTTTTGATGCAAACGTTGATAAAGCCATTTTATTACATTTTTTAGAGCTGTATGCCGCGTTACCTAAAGAAGAGCGTTTTGCAGAAGTAGATAAAGTTTTTGAATTAGAAAATGGCTTTGATAAAACCAAGCACAGTGCACTATTAGCAAAAATGTATGCTAATTCAACGCTAGATAATGAAGACGTTCGTATCGCGTTATCTACGCAATCATTTGCTGAACTTGAACAAAGCCAAGATGCATTTATGCAATACGCGAAGGCCATCTTTGCCGTAATGAAAGCTGAAGAAGACAAAGACAAAGCACTTGCCGGTAAACTACAAGCGGCGCGTCCACAGTTAATGAGTGCTATCATAGCGTTTAATGAAGCACAAAATAAACCTGTGTATGCAGATGCGAATAGCACATTACGTGTAACGTATGGCACTGTTGGAGGCTATTCACCGCAAGACGGTTTGATAGCAACACCGTTTACAACACTTGAAGGGCTACTAGCAAAAAACACCGATGTTGATCCATTTAACGCGCCTGAAAAACTGCAACAGCAAATCAAGGCTAAAATATTTGGTGATTACACCGGTGGCATGAATACCGTACCGGTTAACTTTTTATCAAATGTAGACACGACTGGAGGTAACTCAGGTTCACCTACGCTAAACGGCAAAGCCGAACTCGTAGGCTTACTGTTTGATGGTGTGTATGAAAGTATCATTGGCGATTGGGATTATAACCCAGCACTTAATCGTTCAATCCACGTTGATTCACGTTACATGCTGTGGGTGATGGATAAAGTAGATAACGCACAAAACCTATTAGACGAAATGAAAATCGTAAAATAAGTAATCAGTAAAATAGTAGGGCGCTTACCTTAACGGTAAGCGCCTTTTTTAATAAGTATAATTTGTAATGACTTATGTCTACTTTTTGCTATGAGCGGAAGTTGATTTGCCGAAGCCGAACTGGCAATAAAGCACAAACAAAGCAAGTACTTACTTTATAAATGAGCTCAGAACACCGTATAGGGTAGCAATATCAATTGGTTTTGCTATATGTGCATCAAATCCTTGGCTTAAATAATCAGCAACGTCATCAATCATTACATTTGCGGTTAGTGCAATTATCGGTATATGCTTATTGAAATTAATGATATTTTTCATTGCTTCAACACCATCCATTTCAGGCATTTGTATATCCATAAGTATCAAATCAAAGTCCTTTTCTTTAGCTGCTTCTACTGCCTGTTTACCGTTATCTACAATAGTTAATGATGCATTAGTGCCTTCGAGCATTGACTGAATGACAATTTGATTGATTTCGTTATCCTCAGTAATCAGTATTTTCTTTCCCCTCAACGGCGGCGGAGTCATAGATTTTTGTACGAAAGAGCTGACACTCTTATTGGTTATAGTTAATGGTAATATGACTCTTATAGTGGTGCCTCTACCCACATTGCTTTTTACATCGATAGTGCCTCTCATCATAAGAATAAGACTGAGGGTAATCGACATACCCAGCCCAGTTCCACCAAATTTACGTGTTGTTGAGTTGTCTGCCTGTGAAAAACGATCAAATATACGAGCTTGAGCTTCCTCACTCATTCCAACTCCTGTATCAGCCACTTCAAGACTAATAGCCTGCTTTTCTTGGTAAAGAGTTTCGCTCAAGTGAATGTTTACGCTACCCTTTTCAGTAAACTTAACAGCATTCGACACAAGATTGAGTAATATTTGCTTAACACGGACAATGTCTCCTAACCAGTGATCATTAAAATTTTCATTAATATTACTGACAAGTTTAATACCCTTATTACTGACTATGCTGTCCACTTCAAATTTCACAGATTTAATTATATCGCTAATCGAGAAAGGCTCTTGCTCTAGGCTTAGTTTATTGCTCTCTATCTTTGAGTAATCCAAAATATCGTTGATAATGGTTAACAGCGATTTAGAAGACGATACTGCATTTTTAAGCATTACTTTGGACTTGGCATCGAGATACTCAGTATTGACCATCTGCAGTCCGCCTAAAATTGCATTCATGGGCGTACGTATCTCATGGCTCATATTTGACAAAAATTCACTTTTCGTTTGGGTTGCCTGCTCAGCTTTTTGCTTAGCTACTTCTAGCTCATTTATCGCATTTATTTTATCTGTAATGTCGTAATTTACACCGATGACTTTTAGAGCGTTGCCATCATTATCTCTAATAACTTCTGCGCTAGCTTTGATTGTTCTTACCTGCCCGTTTGGATGTACTACTCTAAACTCTGGATTAAAAGCACCTAAACCTGATACGGCATCCTCTAATTGTTTGTTAGACTCTTCCATATCATCAGGGTGAAGACTATGAGTCCAAGCTTCATAAGCACCAGAAAAACAATTCTCTGTAATGCCATACAGCTTGTACATCCATTCATCCCAGATTAATTCTCCCGAAATGACATCCCACTCCCACACACCAATTTGAGCTGATTCATTTGCCAATTTCATTCTCAGAGAACTGGTTTCAGCTTGGTTTTTTGCTATTTGTAATTCGGTTTCTATCTGTTTCTGATGGGAAGTATCTTGGATGACAGAGCAAATCAGCTCATCGCCATTTGCACTCTTAATTATAACGCCCGACTGTAATGGTCTAATGAAACTGGACAGGTTTATAGCGTAAAATGAGCTAAACCCAAAAGGTATCACTATGACCAGAAAATCAAAAGTAACACTCAGTGCACAACAAAAACTTGAATATGCCAAATT
>NZ_JACJFK010000080.1:0-1564 GCF_014164535.1 Pseudoalteromonas sp. SG41-2
TAAAGAAATCACCAAACCATGGGAAAAGTGGCCAATAGATGAAAGCCTAAACCAACCAGACAACACCCCATACTGGAAACGCCTGATGAAAACCCTTGCAATGCAAATTATTGCGGGTGTTTAAAAGTTATTGCTCTTTAACAATCAGAAAAGGAATTCAAACCTAGGCAGCATAAATGCTGTCTAGGTTTATTGGCACGTTGCTGGCTAACATGGCGACATAATAAACGGTGAAGAAAACAGCCATTTAAATTTGCGTAGGCGCGGCTTTACGCCGCGCAAATTGAACAATAAAAACGACATTCAGTTTGAATAGTTAAGATGGGTGTCATCTTAATTTGCTCTATACTATTCGCAAGTCTTGGACCATGGGGGTGGGCATTATTATTAGGCTCTATCGTATTTGGTTTACTTGCTGTGTGGTTAACCGATAGCAAGCTAGAAATATGGGCAAAGTTTGGCCCGTTTGCCAAAAATAAGCGAGGCGTATTTGCTGGAGAAGACGAAGCCATTTACAATACTTTCTCAGATCCAAACCAATATTTTAAATATATCCAAAGCGTATTATTCTCGCCTAAGGTGACTGTTAATACTCCTACTTTTTTTGATAGTCGCAATTACCATACAGTAAAAGTTGAATTACCAATGTTCATAGTCGGGAAATCCGAGTTGCTTTTAGATGTAAAATACTCATGGCGGCATCCAACAACGTTAAATGTTTATAGAAATTCAAGCTGGGTTGAAGGCACTAAAGAGTATTTATCTGAATTTGATGAAAATAGCCTTAGCTTAAATGCAGCCACCTATGAGTTTGAAATTGAATCACCGAACATTAGTGTGTTTGATGTTGAAATAACATCAACACTTATTTACAACGAAAGTCTAACTTTACCGATAGATTTTGATGCGTTTGAAAAGCCAATTGAAAATGCCTCACTTGAATTAGCAATTGCATAAGGAAAGTAATGCAAAATAATGACTACCTAGCCGTTGATATCATGCCTAAAAAAACGCGATTTAATTGTTTTTTTTACCCTGAGAGATTAAATAGCCTTAAGAGTAAATTCAAAGGTTTATGCTATTTATATGGTTTACCTGCAAGAAAGCAAAAAGCAATTCAAAAACACCCAGAGCGATATAAAATAGAAATGTGCGGGAATAGTGCTGCTAGAGCTTTGCTTTTTGGTCCTATGGCTATTGGTGGTGTTCTGAGCTTTATATTCTTTTTATCTTGTATTGTGATGACATATTCGGATGAACCTTACCATTGGTGGGTGCCCGCACTTACTTTTTCTTGGAACCTGTTTTTTCTTAATTTATTACCAATAACAGAGAGTTACCTCCCTAAAAAGCAAATATATTTTGACAGAAAAAAACAGTTAGTCGGCTTTACCTATAAGATACCTGGTTGTGAAGAGCGTGATGAGCTGGGTAATTGTTGTTTTAAATGGGCTGATATTGTATGCCACCTTGATATAGTGGCAACACGCCCGGGTGTAATGGGGTTTGTGCCTTTTATTAGTCATATTGATGAGGATAAATACCCTGAGACTAAAATAGCTGT
>NZ_JACJFK010000081.1:0-1500 GCF_014164535.1 Pseudoalteromonas sp. SG41-2
TTTAAACACCCGCAATAATTTGCATTGCAAGGGTTTTCATCAGGCGTTTCCAGTATGGGGTGTTGTCTGGTTGGTTTAGGCTTTCATCTATTGGCCACTTTTCCCATGGTTTGGTGATTTCTTTATTTGCCCAGCGTTTAGGATTGGTGATGGCGCCGTCAAAATTAAAGCGGTAAATATCATCATCAAGTTCTTCTTCTATTTGCTTCATCTGCTTGTAGCTCATTAAACGCCAGTACTTTTCAGGGCGGTTATTTTGCTTATCAAAGTCGTGTGTTATCGGGTCAAGGTGACGAAATGGCTCTATTTCGGGTGAATCAACGAGCGGTTTGGTTAAATCCATAAAGCGCACAACGCGCTCCCATGTGTATTTGCAGTAGTTTGGGTTTTGTGGGTTGTCTTTTACGCGTATTTCACTAAATGCACCATGGTGGTTTTCGTAATCTTTATGGGCAATATACATTGCATGGGTTACACCATGGCCCTGTGAGTGGTTGGCTTTAGAATAAAACGCTTCTATATCCTCAAACGGAAATGTCGAATGGCCGTGCTCATTTTTTTCTGCATTGTTTACTGACCACGAAAAGCTTACTGTTTGGTTTTGGCGGTCAAAATATACTTCGCGTTTAGGCAGAATATACCGCGCTAAAATGGGGCCGAAGTTTAAAAAGAATAAGTTCCAGCAAATGACGAATACTATAAACCAAACGGGTAGTTGTTCCGGGTTATCTGTGAATTGAGTATAACTCCACCCTAAAAAAAAAATTACCGAGACAATTGAACCTAATACCCCTAAAAATATTGGCCCTAATGTTAACCCTAGCGTCCAATCACCCGCATTATGAAAACCTAAATAGCGCCCTTCATTATCTAAGCTCTGAGGTTTCACTTTTTTATTATCTTCTTTCTCCAATAAAAATCTGACAATCATTAATCCTTTAGGTGAACTAAACTCATACATTTTTGAGGAAATATAGTGTTTAAAGTTCTGTGAATTTTCTAATATTCTTGCATTTAGTTTTGCAAATTTATATGAAATTGACATTCTGTTCCTTACAGTTTTAAAATTTCGGATTGCCAATCAATAGCATCTTCTGGTTGTGCTTGCTCATTGTCTATTTTTTTATAAGCTAACAGTTTTTGTGGGTACGATACATTTTCTACCTCAACACGGGCCTTGGCGTTTATATGCCATACAATACTTTTATCAAACTCCCCAAACGTATTCGCTTTTATTATTTGCCCTTTACTATCTCGCTCATACTCAAGCGGTTGTAACACGGCGATGTCTTTAATTCCAAATGAGGTTTGAGAGCGAACAGGCCGCCCTGTTTTTGGAACGTAAATAGGGGTTGTTTCTACGTTGAGTGATTGACCTAAAGTATCCCCAGAATTAGCCTTTATATATCAATGAACTAATAGTATTAAAAAATGTGGGAAGCGAGGGAACATTCATGGTGTTTTGTGATCTTATGAATCGCTTAAAAACAACAGAGCTAA
>NZ_JACJFK010000082.1:0-1371 GCF_014164535.1 Pseudoalteromonas sp. SG41-2
TCATAGCTTAGTTCTTAAGGAACACAGATCGTGTGACTTCCTATTTTAAAACGGCACATGTCATTATTTTTTTCAATGGATTGCCGCTTACAATTTACCGCTAGTAGCTTAAGTACACGGTGTACCTTACGATTACACTGTGTTTGCTCTATGCAATCCAGAATATCATCCAGCCAAAGATAACTGCACTTACTCGCTCTAAATGTCGAGATCGCACACTTAAATATCGTCGCTGCACTATGGCAGATAAACCGCTTGATAAGTGTTTGCAGTATGCTCAGCCAAACCAGCGATTCTGCAATGTGTGGGTCTCTTGTGATGAATCCCTTAAGGTTATTCCATGACTTTAGCTCTTTGAAAAGTAACTCGATTTGCCAACGAGTCGCGTATATATCGAGTAACTCATCAAAGTTAAACTGTGTTTCTTTTAAATTAGTAACAAGGAAAACAGGGCGTTTTTCATCGGGTAGATAAATAAGCCTGTACTCGGGTCCATTTTTCTTCCAGCGTACTGTTAACTCAAGTGGCTGACTAGCACGCTTTTTGAGCAATGTTTTGAGTTTAATATGCTTTTCTTTAAGCTCTACGCCCGCGCAATAAGCAGATGTGACGGTTGGGTTGATGTTTTTATTCGCTCTAACCAAAAAGTAGCCGCCATCTTGAGATACTTGCTCAAAGTAATCTAAATCAAAATACCCTGCATCAGCAAGTAATAACGTATCTCCAAGTGTGTGACTACCCGGTAAAAAGGCTCGCTCGGTTTCAACATCAGGACGGATATCTATTTCACAAGGCTGTTCGTTAAATAGGTCATAAGTAAGATGTAACTCAATTGCGGCAGGACTTATCGCAGTAAAGCGACCAGCAAAAACCGGAGCTAATTCATCATGTAGAGCAAATGAAGAGCCATCTTGCAATAACACTCGCAATATTCCTCGCTGGGTAAAAAAGGTTTTATCCAGCGTGTTTACAGTCAATTTAGACATCGCTTGAATAACGAGTTCACGGACTAGCTCAGTCAAGGCAGGTTTTCGAATTTGATTATGAAAAGGTTTATAACTTATCGTGCAATTGGCCTGCGTTAGCAGGTTCTGATGGATATCTGACAAGTTAGCGTCTTGCAGGCAAGATAAGCTTTTGAACACAGCTTTGAGCAGAGAAACGATCGACAGGCAACGGTGTCGAACTTGAAATCCGGAGGTTTTTGCAAGCTCAATGAGGTGTTTTTCTGAGATAAGGGCTTTTAATTGATTTGAAACTTGGTTAATCTGCATGTGAACTCTGTTTTTGGTCATGTTTTTATTGGCGTAACTATTTGATCATTAACAGAGTTCAACTTCAAGTTTTCTTAAGATCCAACCTATGAAATAT
>NZ_JACJFK010000083.1:0-1345 GCF_014164535.1 Pseudoalteromonas sp. SG41-2
AGAGATACCTTGCAAGATATTTCAACCAGCTGGAAATACGACCTCCTACTGCCAGACTCGGCCATTGACGGCATGCAAGCCATGGTCAAACAACTTGATGAAGTCACCCCGCAAATAGACCAAGGCGTAAGAAACGCCGCGCAAGAAATTGGCAATCGCGTAAACAAAGCCCTCGATGAGTTTGAGCCACCGGCAAGTACAGGTGTAGTAGGGAAACCGAAGAAAACAGTAGCCAATGAATTAGAGCCGCCGAAAGGGAATGATTTAAAGGGGGCTCAAAGCATTAACCCAAACATTACAAAACCTAAGAAACTTCGCAAGATATCAAACCGCTTGAAATACCTTGTTAAAACTCCAGGCAAAGCATCTCGTACAGGCAAAAAAGTCATTGCGAAGATGAAAGCAAAAGGCAAAATAAGGGAGTCATTCAAAGGTACCGAATTTCAAGCGAGTGATAATCAATGGTACCCACTCTCTCAAGCTGATATGGCACATGACCCGACAGATGCAGTAAAATGGTGGAATACTACAGGCAGACAATACGGCGCAAAATCAAAAGAAGTGCGAGAATGGATGTTAGACTCTAATAATTATACTCTAGATCATTACAGTATTAACCGCTCAGCTGGTGCTAAGCTTAACGATAGATATTTACCCCCGAAAAAGTAAGGAAAGATAATGGAAAATTTACCTATAGACTTGCGCGATAAAATCGATGCTCTCTATATTTCTGCATACAAAGCATTAGAAGTCAAAAATGTTGACATCGCAAAAAAAAAAGCAGACGAAGCATGGGGGTTATTACCTGAGCCTAAATTTGATTGGGATGTCACTCTCAGTTTTGTTACTGCAATTTGCGAAATGTATCGAGAGTTAACACTTTACAATGATGCGCTGCAAATCATAGAGCAACTCTTAGAATATCGAGATAAAAATAAGGTAGGTGGGTTTCACGGTGGAATTATTTTTTTAAAAGCTACTATTTATTATGAAATGGAACAATTACCAATTTCTTATCAATGGTTTAATAAAGCAAACGACATGTCAAGAGGTCGCTGCTTCGTTGATGAACCTAAAAAATACAAAACTTTTTTTAATGAGTATAACCAATGAATGTACATGACCAAATAGATGAGTATTGCGAGCAAGGCAATGATCTTTTTGATGAAGAAGACTTTCAAGGCGCAATTACACTCTGGCAAAAAGCCTTTGATTTACTCACCGACCCAGATGAGGATTGGGAGCAAGCGGTTTGGCTTAAAGTATCTATCGGTGATAGTTATTATATGCTTGATGAATATGAACAATCCCTTGATGCAATGTTAGATGCATTAAACTACCCTGA
>NZ_JACJFK010000084.1:0-1339 GCF_014164535.1 Pseudoalteromonas sp. SG41-2
CTAAGGGATCCCCAAAAATAATTATTAAGTTTCAATTACATCACTCACATCCATATTTTTCCAATCGATTTGCACTACTACCTGTACGAAATAGGCTAGTCCTTCCAAATAATCTCGCCGTCGCAATTTAATGGACTGTTTTTTGACGTATCGCAATCCAACAAATGCCCATGACACTACTCGCCTCCTTTTGGTTGAGTTAGCTTGAAAAGAGCCTGTCTTTCCTGCTTTGTCTATCACTGCGCCCAGCATCATTGAGAACCAATGAGCCAGTGTGGCAAGCAGTAACAGTATGTCTAATCGATAGAGTTTGTTTGTCCTGTGCAGATCTGAGCCTAAGCCGAACCTAACACTTTTTTGATCTCGAAATCCTGCTTCTATCTGCATTCTCATACCATATAATTTGAGCACTTTTTCGAGAAAGTGGTGCCTTTTTGGAAGTGAAGAAACGAGTAGCCAAGGCTCCTTATAACCACGTTTTTTATCTCTTTTTAATAACTTATGCCCTTTGCCAACCAGCACTGCATGCGTGTGATATTGTGCACTTTTGGTCAACTCGGTCGCGCCAAGATACTGGCTCCTACGTTGATTGCTCTTGAATAGTGACTGGCATGGAACAAACTCATCGCTGCCCTGCGTTTTCAAGTGTGCCGTACCTCGAACTCGGCTAATATAATGCCAGCCATTGTTTCGCACTGCTTTGAGCCAAGGAACTTTAAAGCCCGCATCCGTCACAATGACAGGGCGGCAATCACTCGGCAAGATCAGTTTGAGCATCTTTAAGAACCGTTTTTGTACTTTTGGGCAATGATATTGAAAGCTGAATGCACTTTCCTGATACAGGGTTAAAGAGCGACCTTCACTAACAATGCTGGCACGCAGAATACAGTATTTGGTTTGTGTATCTGCATGACTCCAATCAACCAAAATGACGGGATGCTTTTCAGTGACCACAAAACGGCTTAAGTGAACATAAACCGTTGTTGATTCACGTAAAAGCTCGTGGTTACTGAGCAGTCGATCAATACGTTTAATATCATGTTTTTCAGTTGTTTTTGAATTCAAATTGCGGCCGATAGACGTCAAGGTACATTGCTGGCAGTGCAATAGAGATTTAACGGCAGCGACTAAAGTATTAAATCTGGCTTTATGAATTGAGTTAGGGGTGACAGCGCGGAGCATATTGTGCAAAATAGTAAAAGCATTCATGGTGTTTAGCTCTGTTGTTTTTAAGCGATTCATAAGATCACAAAACACCATGAATGTTCCCTCGCTTCCCACATTTTTTAATACTATTAGTTCATTGATATATAAAGGCTAATTCTGGGGATACTTTAGG
>NZ_JACJFK010000085.1:0-1314 GCF_014164535.1 Pseudoalteromonas sp. SG41-2
CCATAGCCGAGTTCCTATTTTGATTCAATCGGTTACTTCGATTTTACGTAAAATATAAAAAGAGGATTTGCTGTTGCTTTAATGGGCGTTTTGGAAGGTATGACAGGTGTTTAAGTGGCTTATTTAGAGAGGTAGCAGCTTACCTTTATTAATGCATCGTGTTTTGCAGCTTTTCTATATTATGAACTAAGCAATACAGTTGCCGCAGAATGCAGTGAATGCATTCACTTTCGTTTGTCCGCGTAAGGTCAATTTATTCATTCCTTTGTTAACTGTAATATTCCGCTGTTTATTTAAAGGAAAGCAGGCTCTATACAGCCAAGTCGTTTGCCATTTCGTCAATAAAAAGCTGCCGTTGCCCCATTGGGCTGTCTATTTTGACTTTGATTATTATATCTAACGGTGGATTTAGATCTCTGGATCCGCCGTAGGATAAGAATGTGCTACTGGCGACAATCGCGCTATTTATAAGGAATAGCACGCACTAAAGTACGTAGTTTAATGAAATTGGGGGTTAGTGAGCGACTCGCCATAGCATGTGGTATCACCAGCACCAAAAGTAGGCGCTTGGAAGCGAAGGGCCTTGTCGAAGCTCAAAAACAAAAGGAATTAACATTGCGCTAGGCAATGACTATTTAGCGTCAAAAGGTTTAGTGTCACTGAGAGATATTTGGATCAATATTCATTACGGGAGATGAACCGCCCATTGCACTTCCTGCTAATAAAAAGCGCATGATGGGTGGTGTGGGGGCTGGAGGTTAGAGACCTCCGGCTACCCGATTAGGGATATTACTCCAACAAAGCCTCTTTAGTTTCAATAAGTATGCGAGCAACTTCAAGTGCCTTTTTACTATTTGCGGACATTCCCATTGAACCTGTTTCTACTTTAATTAAATAAGCTGAAACCTCATGTTCTTTAGGGTCGTTGAGTAACAACTTAAAAACTTTTGGTAAATAAGATTGGTATTCATCACGAGCCATCGGTATGTCGCAAACACCTATAGGATCCCAAAGGTAAAATAGGATTTCATCAACTCGACGATATAGTCCTTTTTCCGAAGTGCTGAGCTTATTATTCATATATCCCTAACGAGCCTGTAGAATTACTCGTTTTTAATTTATTTTTATTGATGCATTAACCATAGCTGAGTTCCTATTTTGATTCAATTGGTTACTTCGATTTTACGTGAAATATAAAAAGAGGATTTGCTGTTGCTTTAATGGGCGTTTTGGAAGGTATGACAGGTGTTTAAGTGGCTTATTTGGAGAGGTAGCAGCTTACCTTTATTAATGCGTCCTGTTTTGCAGCTTTTC
>NZ_JACJFK010000086.1:0-1303 GCF_014164535.1 Pseudoalteromonas sp. SG41-2
GGGGTGAGCTTGCTGATTGGCTCGCCTCTATTAACATAGCCCGTGAGTAAATACGCTTTAGGAAAACTAGATTGCCCTGTATTCAATAGCTCTGTCATTGTTCATCCTTGATATTAAACACGTCATAAATAAATATTCCGGTCATGCCCCAAATATTACTTTCTTTAATCGGTATCTCTTTTGTTTGCCGGGTCACTAAATCTAACTCAATAAAGTAATAATTATTAAACGCCCAACCATTCCCAAGAAGCTCAGTAGACTTTCTTTTAGATTTTGTTAACACTTTATTTTTTTTATCTGAGAAAAAGTAAGTATCTGCTTTTCTTGGTGATATAATGCGCTTATTGGGGTCCGATAAGTTAATCCAGTAATTTTGCGCCGCCCCAAGCCCTTCTGATAAAAAATAAATATAATCGCCGAAGGGGGATACTTCTAAATACTTCATAGTAAAATGGTTATTAAAACCTAAATCGACCTTCTCTATCACGTCGCCATTAAAATCATGTAACCAGTATTTATTTTTTTTATCGGCTAAAAAAGTTTTACCATCTGGCAATAAAAACAAGCCATTAGAGTAAATAATTGGCCGCTCAGTAAGTGTTTTAGTGGGTACATGGTAGTTATAATGCTTACCACTGGCGTAAAAAATCACATTTTCACTGTCTTTAGTCCAATTAAAATGGGCATAACCATGGCCTTTACTCATAAAAATAAACTGTTGGGTTTTGGTATCCCACAGCTCGCGGGTAAAGCCGTGCTCTGTTGTATCCATAGATAAAGCAATGTAGCGGTTATCTGGCGAGCGCACCGGTTTATGTAGCCCAACCATCCATTTATCTTCAAATGCAGTTTCGGGAATAATGCGGCGCCTATCAGAGAGATCCATGCGCGCAGAAAATAATGTAGTTTGCCCCGTCCACTCTATGTTGGTTTTAAATAAAATCCGCGGAGTTGAAAACGTTTCTTTATCGCCATACACCTCATTGCGCACCTCTTTAGGCCATTCAGGGTGGTATGTATGACGATACGCCAATTTATCTTTACTAAATCGGCTGGGTTGCTCTTCAACAACTTGTTTAGCAGGTGGATTAGGCTCCTCACCACAGCCTGCTAATAGCAGCGTAGCGACACTTAGTAACATTATGACTGCACGGCGTGAAAATGACTTAGTTAACAGTGGCGTTATTGGTGATTTTTTTACTGAAATTAATGACATCAATAGTCCTTGATTGTACGGTGTAAATTGGTCGTAGAGGCAGCAATGCGAAGCATGAACGGGGTAGTTTTTTGGGCATGAAACGGT
>NZ_JACJFK010000087.1:0-1286 GCF_014164535.1 Pseudoalteromonas sp. SG41-2
ACGGGTATTAGATAACCAAACTTTGATTTCACCTGACTCACCCATACCGACTATTAAGTATGGTTTTATTTCCTTAAATACTTCACCTGTTGATAACGTAAAATAAGGGAGAGATTTAGCTAACTGATAACCTTTTTTGTCTATTGCCACTTCACCAAAGTAAATTCTATTTTCTGACTTATCTAACCATTCAACCGCGACTTTTTCTGGGAATTTTTGATCGTATACACTTACTGTCGCTCTTGTTTCACCATAGCAGCACTCAATCGCCCCTGACGGTATTCCCCATTCATCATCAAATACCACAGAGCGCCCCCAAATTGCATTGCCACTTTCGGTGCCGACACCTGCAACCATGTAATCAATTGTTCCTGTTGACGAGCATCCTACAGCGAATAATATTAAAGCGAGTGTGATAAGTAATTTTATGAGCTTGTCCATAATCTATATCCATTTATTAGTTGTGATTGCCATTGCTCACTCTTTTCATCTTGTTCTGGCTGATTGTAAAAAGGCGTTTAAAACTGGTCATTTATTCTCACGCCACTGTGCTTGCCCAGAGCCTAGTTCGTGTAATACACGGCCTGTAAATCCCGCTGAACGGGTATTAGATAACCAAACTTTGATTTCACCTGACTCACCCATACCGACTATTAAATACGGTTTTACATCTTTAAAAACCTTACCTGTGTGCGCTGTGTATGAAGGTAAATTTTTAGCTAACCTATAACCTTTTTTGTCTATTGCCACTTCACCAAAGTAAATTCTATTTTCTGACTTATCTAACCATTCAACGGCTACTTTTTCTGGGAATTTTTGATTGTAAACACTCACAGTACCACCAGCTTGTGCGTAACAACATTCTATTGCACCGGAAGGAATACCCCACTCATCATCAAATACCACAGAGCGCCCCCAAATTGCATTGCCATTTTCGGTGCCGACACCTGCGACCATGTAATCAATTTTACCTGTTGACGAGCAACCTATTACAAATAATGTTAAAGCGAGTGTGGTGAGACATTTTACGAGCTTGTCCATAATCTATATCCATTTATTAGTTGTGACTGCCATTGTACACTTGCTTCAGCCTGTTCTGGCTGATTGTAAAAAAGCTCACGTTGTTGGTTTTTGCTGGTGAATTCAGCGTCTTCTTCAGGACCATGAGCAATCGCATCAATCGTTGCTGAATATTTAACACTGTGGTGGATGTAATCTTTATATAAAGCCTGCCAGGCATCACTTTGTGGGCCAAAGCTGCGGGCGCTATCAACCAGTGTTTTAAG
>NZ_JACJFK010000088.1:0-1255 GCF_014164535.1 Pseudoalteromonas sp. SG41-2
TGTAATGGTCAACAAATTCTGTAGAGATTCTAAGCGGCATTTTTTAATTCATTATATTTCTGATGTGGCGTCATATAATTAAGCGTAGAATGCCTACGTTTGTAATTGTAAAACTGAATATAATTGTCCACCTCACTTATAACTGAATGATGATTTATAAATGACAGGCGATTCAGTCGCTCTGTTTTTAAACTTCTAAAAAATCGCTCCATTACTGCATTATCCCAACAATTACCTCGACGACTCATACTTTGCGTTATAGTTAGTTGTGATAACCGAGCTCTAAACGAGGCCGCAGAATACTGACACCCCTGATCGGAATGAAACATCAGTTGATTAAGAACCGGCTGTTGACGCTTAATAGCATTATTCAATGCTGCTATAGCCAATTCAGCATTTGGGCTTGTTGATAAGGCATACCCTACAACTTCCCTCGTTGATAAGTCTAACACACAGGCCAAGTAGCTCCACCCTTGGCGGTTCCTGATATAGGTAATATCACCGACCCAATGCGTGTTATGTGAATCAGGGTTAAACTCTCGTTTTAAGAGGTTCTGTGCGTACTTATGTTCATCACCTGAGTTAGGGTAGTAATGTTTTTTCTTCGGCCTGATGGCTTTTATATTCAACTTTTTCATCAGTGCCGCTGTTTTATATATTCCAATCGTATGATTTAACGCATTCAGTTCAACGTTCACTCTGCGTCTACCATACGTATAACCAGAATCGTCAGCGATAGATTTAATTAACGCCAGCAGTGCCTGCTCTGACTTATTTGGCGCGACGGGCGCATAGTAATAACTACTTGTACTGACTTCTAAAGCACGACACAACTCAGATACCGTATAGCTTGGGGTCGCTTTCTTCAATGCTTTAATTACTTTAAATTTTGATTGTCGCGAATGAAGAAAGCGGTGGCTTTTTTTAATATATCATTATCCCTTAAAGCGCGCTGTAGCTGCTTCTCTAGCAATTGAATACGTTGCTGTTCTGGTGTGAGTGCTTGTACATTTCCCGGGCTCTTACCATCTAGCTCAGATAGATATTGTTGCTTCCAACGTGATACTGCTGACTTTCCTGCGCCAGACATCTCTTCAATTTGCTTATTGGTATAACCTTCTTCTACCATTAATTTGGCATATTCAAGTTTTTGTTGTGCACTGAGTGTTACTTTTGATTTTCTGGTCATAGTGATACCTTTTGGGTTTAGCTCATTTTACGCTATAAACCTGTCCAGTTTCATTAGACCATTACA
>NZ_JACJFK010000089.1:0-1210 GCF_014164535.1 Pseudoalteromonas sp. SG41-2
CAGGGCAAGATCACGAACTTTACCTTGACTTAAAAGTATGATCTTATACTCCTTTTTAAGGAGCCCCCATGCCTGATATTCAACTATTTAAATATTTCGAATCAATTGACGACCCTCGCCAGCAGGGTAAAGTTGTCCATAAACTTTTTGATATCATATTCTTAGCTGTCAGCGCTGTCATATCTGGGTGCCAAGGCTGGGAAGATATTGAAGATTTTGGCCATGATAGATTAGATTGGCTCAGGAAGTACGTTCCTCTTGAGCAAGGTATCCCTCGCCATGACACAATCGCTCGTGTGATGAGTCGTATTGATATGACACAGTTTCAAGATTCTTTTTCTTCTTGGATGAAAGACTGCTCTAAATTAACTCATGGCGATGTAGTTGCGATTGATGGTAAGCGATTGAAAGGTTCATTTAATCAGTCAGATAGGCGCGATGCACTTTATATGGTCAGTGCATTTGCGTGCGAAAATGGTGTTGTTTTGGCGCAATGCCCTGTTGATAAAAAGTCGAATGAAATAACAGCGTTACCAGAGCTTCTTGAATTACTGGAGATAAAAGGCTGCTTAGTCACGATTGACGCGATGGGGTGTCAAAAATCAATTGCAGAGACAATAGTGGATAAACAAGCCGATTACCTACTGGCAGTAAAAGCGAACCATAAAGGACTGCTGTCACAAATAGAGAATGCTTTATTACCTGAGGTCACACGACAAGCGTCCGAAGGAGTTTTGTTTAATGAAGCCGATTATCATAAAAACAGAGAAGAATTCAGGTGTTGTGCTGTTAGTCATAACGTAAGTGATTTATCAGAAACGAGCAATTGGAAAGATGCCAAAACAGTGGGAGTTATTGTTTCTTATAGGAAAGAAAAAAACAAAGTAAGCAATGAGTTATGCTATAGATACTACATCAGTTCAGCATATTTATCGGCGGAAGAACTCGCAAGATCTGCACGGCAACATTGGCAAATAGAGAATGGATTACATTGGCGTTTAGATGTCGGATTTAAAGAAGATGATTGCCGAATTAGGCGTGAAGGTGCAGCACCTGTATTTGCGGGGCTGAGACACATCGCATTTAATCAGCTAAAAGCAGAAACAAGCTTTAATAAAGGCATGCCCGCAAAACAGAAAAAAGCTATGCGCAGTACAGGTTACCTTGAAAAGGTATTGAAATCATAGGCTTTTTTCATGCTCTTGCCCTG